>JAFGSO010000205.1 GCA_016934605.1 Calditrichota bacterium
TAGATCTTACCAAAACCGGGATCACCGGAAAAGATGCGGAGAATGCCTTACACGCATCCGGTATTACAGTCAATAAAAATATGGTTCCGTTTGATGAAAGAAGCCCTTTTGTAACCAGTGGTATCCGTCTGGGGACTCCGGCACTTACAACCCGCGGCTTTAAAGAAGAAGAGATGCAGGGAGTGGGACAGCTTATTGACCGGGTATTGAAAAATATGGATAATGAAAAGATATATCAGCACGTCCGGGAGGAAGTACATGAAATGTGTGCTGAATATCCCCTGTATGACTTTGGTAAGGAACTGGAAGATTAACAGTTTTTAAATTTGATTTCAAGGCGGCATTTTAGCCGCCTTTTTTATAATTCAGATTGATTCAAGAATGCAATTTACATAATTATCTTCTTTTTACATGCTTTTTTCAAAATGTATTCGTCAGCTCAGACTAATGTCTCTTTCATCGAAGTAGCACTAATTTCCTGATCTGGAAATGACCTTCATGGATCAATCGGCAAAAATATATCCCGCTTGACACCTCTTTTCCGGCACTGTCTTTCCCATCCCAGATTCGACGATGGATTCCTGCACGTAAAATACCATTCTCAACTGTTTTCAGATGGCGGCCATTTATATCAAATATTTCAAGAGAAATTTTTTCCGACTTCGGCAAAAAAAATTCAATTAAAGTGATTTGATTGAAGGGATTTGGATAATTCGGTAGGAGTTCAAAATCTCCGGCAAGAGTAGAAGAACCGGCATTAATTCCTGACGGGAGATTCCTCAGAACAGTAACACCGGAGGGGGATATTTCAATGATCGCTTTCCGGGTTGCCACATATAGAAGTTCAATTCCCGGTTTTTTATACAAACCGATAACAGCACTGTCCAACTGATGATAAAAAGTCCATGACATCCCATAGTCATTGCTGGTATATATTTCTGATCCCCTGGACAGAAACAGCGTACCGGCCAGTTTTTCATCAATAGCAACTGACAGGTTCACTGAATCTGTTAATAATTCATGCCAGGAATTGCCTCCGTCAGGTGAAATGTTAAGCGAATTTCCGTAAATCCCCTCAACCACTGTATAAATATGCTGGCTGTCCGGATCGAAATATAAGCGGTTTTTAGAATAGTTCCCTATTACTGTATCAACCGCTGAAAAGGTTACTCCACCATCATTTGATTTATGTAAAATCGCAGTACGGGGAGTTCCGGAAATGGGATTTGAACTGAAGATAATCCGGTCATTAAAAGGAGAAATCGAAATCAGTTTGAAATAATTGACTGCTACACCAGGATCAAAATCCCAGGTAATCCCCCCGTCTAAACTTTTAAACAGATTTTGATTCATTTCTGCATACACCAGGCTATCATTTTGGCTTGAAATTTCAATATTATTGACCATCCCCATCCAGGTGAATACCCCAATACTATCCCAGCGGCTGATGTATGCTGTCGGATCAATTTTCATCCAGGCACCACAATAAATGTAACTGGCTGGATCTTTATGCCAGAATTCATAATCCTCAACAACAACGCCATCGTCATTGAAGCCAGATGGATCCGTGAAATAATATTCCTGCAGAAAAAGAGTAACATTTCCCTGACACAGATCCATATGATACACATCATTCGAATACCAGCCGGGTCCACCATGGTATTCTTTAAAATAGAGATGTGTATTACCACGGTTGTCTTCCATTCCGCGAAACTCTGAAAAAATGTTATTATCTGATTGAGCAGAGGAGAGCAATGCAAAAAGAAAAAAGCCAAGCAGAAGGCTAAATCTTAAATCAACCATAGAACCTCCACAATAATATTTAATTTTATTAGGGTTCTATTTTAAGCTTATTGTCTGTCTAACGCCGGGTATTTGAGGTATACAGAACCTGATTTTTCCCTCGAGTTCATCTGCTTAAACTGAACATTATTTTTGTATTACCAGAATTTACATTTTTTAGCTGAAATTGTCAATAGAGGCCAATCATTATTTTTTTATTTTGGGAACGCTTCAATTCAACCTAAATTCTCAATCTTTACCGGAGGGGAGCCAATTTTATGCTGTATCTTGGAGAAATTGCCGGACTGGCAACTGCCCTGTGCTGGTCTCTCACCTCCATTGTTTTCACAGGGGTCAGCAGACGGATCGGTGCTTTGCAGGTAAACCTGTACCGGTTGCCACTGGCTTTGATTCTGCTGGCTGTGACCTATTTTATTTTCTGGGGACATCTGAACATTTCAGTTTCACCGGTTCTGTGGCTATCTGCCAGCGGCATTGTGGGACTTGCCATTGGAGATACCTTTCTTTTTCAGGCCCTGGTTCAGATCGGGGCCAGGCTCAGTATGCTTCTGATGTCACTTGCTCCTCCCATAACTGCGGTTCTTGGATATATTTTTCTGAACGAGACCATCGGAATTATGGGAATTACCGGAATTTTTATTACGGTTGCCGGTGTTTCATGGGTGGTTGCCGAACGTACGCCGGACTCTTCCGGCCGTAAAACACATATATCAGTACAGGGTATTTTATGGGGCATTCTGGCTGCAATAGGGCAGGCAGTGGGACTGATCCTGGCAAAAAAAGGACTGATCTATGACATCCATCCCATGCTGGCTACACTCATCCGGATGGCAGGCGCCACTGTTATTCTGTGGCCCTTATCCATACTGACTGGACGTTTGCAGAATCCATTCAAGGTTCTCCCCCGTGATACCCATGCCACCAAACTGCTCTTGCTCGGAGTGATATTCGGGCCATATCTGGGAGTGACACTTTCGCTGGTGGCCGTTAAGTACACCCACACCGGAATTGCAGCCACACTTATGTCCACCATGCCGGTTATAATGATTCCGCTGCTCATTTTTATTGAAAAGGAAAAGCCAACCTGGAGAGCTATTCTGGGAGCCGTTGTGGCCGTGGCAGGTGTAGGAATATTGTTCTTGCGATAAATTTCCTATAAAACTGATATTATATGAATTTCCGGCTGACTTTTTACTTTTTTATGCATCCAAATATTATTATCAGAGTAAAACATTTAATTTTTACTAAATCAGGAGGTTAAGTTGAATTCATCAGGAACGATCTTCACCACTATTACCGTAGTTTTAATGCTTCTATTCATCATATTTTCTTCTTTCAATATTCTGGAAGCAGCACATGGTAATGCTTCACAGAAAACGCATATCACTCAAAAAACAGCTGGCGTGCCCCAGTCGGATATTTCCAGGATGGTTTCTTCATCTTCCAGGACAATTTTTCCAGGGATGATTGTTATCAAATTCCGGGTTGCCATACAAACAGGTGAATATACAATATCAGGGTTATCATCTGCGTTTCAACAAAAACTGGAAAGATATAGTATCAATTCTATTGAACCGGCTTTTCCGTTTATCAGTGATCACAGAATGGAACAGTCCAGTGAAATGCAGCGGATTCATTTTCTCTATTTCCAGTCCTCGCAAGCACCAGAAGTGGTAGCGGCGGAATTTGCGGTCCTGCCAGAAATAGAATATGCCGAACCGAAATTTATATATGAACTTCTGGAAACACCCAATGACCCGCAGTACGGTGTCATGTCCCAGTTCCCATTTGTGCGGGCAGATTCTGCCTGGTTTAGCGTAAAAGGTGAACAGGATTCGGTGGTAATTGCGGTGGTTGATGGTGGTACCGACTGGGATCATGAAGATCTCGTGGGAAATGTGTGGAACAATCCCGGTGAAATAGACGGCAATGGAATTGATGATGATAATAACGGTTTTATCGATGATATTCGCGGCTGGAATTTCCCGAACAATTCCAATGATCCCACAGGCAATCCTGCAACCCCACAAAGTGCTGCACACGGAACCCATGTCGCCGGAACTGCAGCCGGTGTCACCAATAATGGAATCGGGGTAAGCAGTATCAGCTGGAACTGTCAGTTGATGCCGGTGAATGCAGCCCATCCGACAGCAGACCGGGCAATTGCTTACGGTTATGAAGGTATTGCCTATGCAGCAGCAAACGGAGCTGATATCATCAACTGCAGCTGGGGCGGTCTGGGCGGTACTTCACGCTTTGAACAGGATGTGATTGACTTTGCCTACTCCCAGGGAACACTGGTGGTGGCTGCTGCCGGGAACAGCAATAACAACAACGATATCATTCCCCACCTGCCTTCCAACTACAGACATGTACTTTCGGTAGGGGCCATAAACAAATCTTCGGATTTGAAGGCAAGTTTTTCAAATTATGGTGTATCGGTGGACGTGTTCGCTCCCGGAGTTAGTATTCTCAGTACTACTCCAAATAATGGTTATCAATCCAGTGGCTGGAGCGGAACATCAATGGCCAGTCCGATGGCTGCCGGACTTGCCGGATTAATCAAAACCCTGCAGCCCGGACTCAGCGTTGACGAACTCCGCGAAAGGGTACGTGTGAGCAGTGTTCCAATAGACGATGCTAATCCCAGCTATTTCCAGCTTCTGGGTATGGGACGGATCGACGCTTTGAATGCAGTAACCACTTCAGCGGAGCCCGCCATCCGGGTGGCTGATTATTCCTTTACCGATAGTGGTGGCGATGGAATCATCAATGCCGGTGAAACCATCGATCTGGATGTTCTATTTGTTAATTTTCTGGCAAACGCTTCAAATGTAACGCTTAACGTTATTACAAATGACCCGGATGTTACAATCACCCAATCCGCCGGAAATATCAGTTCTTTTCCCGGGGGGGACACACTGGAAATATCGTTCCAGTTCCAGGTTGGAGGAGGCGTTCCCGACGGTCATGATCTTCGTTTTACCACACTTGTTTCCAGCGGACAATATACAGACCGGGATCTGATTCACCTGTTGGTCAATCCACCACAGTTTGCGGTCCATGAGACCGGAATATTACAGACGGCCATTACAACTCAGGGTAACATCGGCTGGATAGACTTTCAGGGTGGTTCAGGCGGCATAGGATTCACCTACAACGGAAATGATTTTTTATTTGAAGGGGGATTGATGATTGGCACTGCCAGCAGCAAGGTGTCAGATTGTATCCGTGGAATTGACGGACAGGTGCAGGACGATGATTTTCGGCCAAGGGCAAATGAATTTTTATCAATTGTGTCACCGGGCCAGTATTCCAATGAAGAAGGGACGATTCACCTGGTGGACTCACTGGCAGCCTCCCCGATTGGCGTATCTATTTTGCAAAAAACCTATGCCGATACTGGTGAATTTATCAATGATTTTGTCATTTTTGAATATCAGATTTTCAATCCCACGCCCAATACTATCAGCGATCTTTATGTGGGGCTATTTTTCGACTGGGATATAGTAGTAGGAGGTGGAGTGGATAACTTTGCCCGTTATGATGCAGCGCGAAAGATGGGTTATGTTCAGGATGCTTCAACTAACCCGGTCAAATTAGCCGCAACAAAACTATTAACCGGAAATTCCGGGGTGTCCTATCGTTCAATCAACAACCCAACTGAAATTTACGACGGTTTCACCGACCTGGAAAAATGGAATTTCATGAGCGGTGGGATTCAAACACAGAATTTAAATTCCACAGACATTTCCACACTTCTGGCTGAAGGACCTCTTTCTATATCTACTGGTCAGTCTGTTACGGTAGCATTTGCTGTGATTGGTGCCGGAAGTCTGAATGAATTGCTGATACATGCAGACAATGCCCAGAATTTCTGGAACGATCCAAGCATGGATATTCAACTGGTAGCAAACCAGACTCCTTCCGGTTTCACTTTAAAGCAGAACTATCCCAATCCGTTCAATTCCAGCACCACAATCTCATTTGAGATTCCGCGCTCCGAATTAGCCAAATTGACAATATTTAACATATTAGGGCAGACTGTGAGGAATCTGGTAAACGAAAATTTGACGGCTGGCAGATATACTGTGACATGGGATGGTACTGACGGCCATGGAAATCCGGTACCCAGTGGACTGTATTTTTATAAACTAAGTCTTGGGAATGAGGGGGAAAATTCCATCATCCGCAAGATGATGCTGGTGAAATAGATATTTTTTGAACTGGACAAAAGCAATTGATAATTGATAATTTGCAAGGCTTTAAGCGGAGGATCAGAAATTTTTATCCAACCGCTGAAGCCCGGATGTATATGCCAATTCCAGAGCTTTGCGAAAATCGGAATATGGGAGGGCATTGCTGATTTCCTTATAAAATCGAGCTTCTCCAGTGGGTCTGTACTGGGGCATAATATTCAGATAGGTATCGGGCGAAATCTCTTTAACGATAAATTCAAATATCTGTTTTGAATCTTCCAGCATTCCCGGCATCACCAGGTGACGAATTAAGAGGCCACGACGGGCAATACCACCTTTGATAACCAGATCTCCCACCTGTCTGTGCATTTCACGAATTGCTTTTCGCGCAATGGTTGCATAATCCGGAACGGCAGTATATCGTGCCGCTCTCTTATTATGGAAAAACTTGAAATCCGGCATGTAAATATCCACCAGACCATCCAGCAGTCTGAGGCTTTCCAGACTGTCGTATCCGCTGGAATTATAGACCAGTGGTATAGTAAGACCGTCTTCAGCTGCATATTTTAAAGCTTCAATCAGCTGGGGAACAATGTGGCTGGGTGTCACGATATTTATATTATGACATCCCATTTTTTGGAGTTTCAGCATCATGTTCGAAAATTGGGTGATCTCGGTTGTTCGGCCTTCCAAAAGATGACTTGTATCATAATTCTGGCAAAACAGGCATCTCAGGTTGCATCCCGCAATAAAAATAGTTCCGGAGCCGTGATTTCCAACCAGAGGTGCCTCTTCCCCGAAATGGGGAAAAAAGCTGGATATAACAGGGTGATAACCTGTCCGGCACTCACCAATTTCGTCCTGAAGACGATTCACATGGCACCGTCTGGGACAGGCCGTGCAATCTTTCAGGATTTGCCTCGCCCGGACAACTTTCTCTTCAAACAGTCCGCTTTGCAGCGCATTAATATATTTAGATTTATAAAATTCCACGAGACGTCCTAAAATAAAAATGAAGGAATTCAAAACCTGCTTCCTTCATTCTGCAATCACATAAAATTATTGTTTAACACATCGAATATTTATCGAAGATTATCTTCTTCGACGGCTTCGATCAGCATTTCGAAGAAGCGGGGTTCGGCGTCGATTACGCGGTTCCAGCTGGGAATGAAGGTGGTTTCGTAAGGTGTTTCCAGTAATACCTGACCAGCTCGAATAATACTCTGCACAAAGGTTTCTGCTGTCCGTGCTTCGATATGGCGGTCGTATTTCAACCCATTGAGCGATGCATCCATGGCATATCGGCTGATAAAATCCCGGGCGGTACGCAGATAAGTGGATTTTAGTGTCATAAAAAATTCGGGTGTAAATATAATTCCCTGAGCTGCCAGTGTTCTGAAAAGCGATTTGGCAATATCCGTGGCCATTTTTAAAAGTCCTGCACTCAGATCATTCCAGACCAGTTCCTGATGTTTATGCTCATAAACTTTGGCAATATCCACCTGTGCAACCCGGTGCAGTACTGTATTGCGGTGAACTTCGGATAGAACTCCCATTTCAAGTCCCCAGTCCGCCGGTATCCGCATTTGCTGGGCCAGCTCAACACTCAGTGCGAATTCGCCTGCCAGAATATACCGAAAACTGTCCAGATAGTCCAGGAAATCGTTGGGTCCGATCATTTTCTGCAGGGACCGGATAAGGGGTGTCGCAAACAGGCGGGTCACCCTTCCATGCAACCGGTCTGAAAGTCGAGAATAATATCCTTTGCAGAACTCGAACGGATGGGTAGGATGCATCATCGGATAAACCAGGCGAGCCAGTAGCTCCCTGCTATAATTCCGGATATCACAATCATGCAAAGCAATGACGTCGGAGACGCCGGTTGCCAGGATGTATCCAAACGCCATCCAGGTTTGACTACCCTTACCCTGATCCGAAATATCAATTCCGATTTTCTCAAGATGCCGGTACAGCTTTTTCATCCTGGGTCCATCATTCCAGATAATACGCCAGTGCTGTGGCAACTCTGAAAAAAATTCCTTGGAATAGGCAAACTGATCCGCATTCATTCGGTACATGGTTATGATAATTTCATTAAGGTATTGAACATTTTTAACATCCTTAATGATATTTGGAAGGGCAGGACCTTCCAGTTCAGAATAGAGGGAAGGGAGAATCAGCGCCAGCAGTCTTTTTTTGGCGTTCTCGATTAGTTCCTTTTCGAGTTCCTCAAGGGAGCGTTCTGACAGACGATGTAAGGTAACAATTTGTCCATTTTGAAAAAAATCTGACATCAGCTCTCCGGATTATTTTAATTCCATATCATTTCAATGTAATAATCATGTTACTACAGAACAAATAGTTCAGAGAAAATTGATTGAAAATCAAATTTTCGAAAGAATATATCGATTGATACAGGAGTCATACTTTTTAAAAAATCTTTATTGTACTATTTCGCTGATTAATGCATCGGTCAATTCCCCGGTTGTAGCAGATCCGCCCATATCAGCCGTGAGATGTGTCTTTTCGGTGAGTTGAACGATAATGGCGTGTTTCATGTGATTGGCCACATGTTCTTCTCCAAGATAGCGCATCATCTGTTCTGCCGACAGCATAACCGCCAGTGGATTCGCTTTATTCTGACCGGCAATATCCGGTGCACTCCCATGAACGGCTTCAAATACGGCAAGATTATTTCCATAATTTGCACCCGGGACCAGGCCCAGTCCTCCTACCAGACCGGCACCTAGGTCACTAATAATATCCCCGTACAGATTTGTCAGCACCAACACATCAAATTGTTCAGGATTCATTACCATCTGCATGGCGCAGTTATCCACAATAATTTCTTTATATTCTATTCCTGGATATCCTTTGGCTATCTCTCTGCAGCTCTTCAGAAAGAGGCCATCACTTTTTTTCATAATATTTGCTTTGTGGACGGCATGGACGGTTTTACGCCCCTCTTTTCGGGCATAATCAAATGCAAATTTTGCGATCCGATCGGAAGCAACGGTGGTAATAATTTTCAGAGTCTGGGCTACACCGGGAGCTATGTCCTGCTCCAGTCCTGCGTAAACATCTTCGGTATTTTCCCTGATGATGACCATATCCACATTTTGGAATTTTAGACTGATCCCATACTTGGAGCTGATAGGCCTGACATTGGCGAACAGATTAAGCTGTTTTCTCAGTGAGACATTGACACTGGAAAAACCCTCTCCAACCGGTGTTGTTATAGGGCCTTTCAGTGCGACTCCGTTCCTTTTAATAGAATCAAGAACGATATCAGGAAGAGGAGTACCATACTTTTCCATGGCCGCAGAGCCGGCTTCCACCTCCTCCCATTCGATCTCGGCCCCGGCAGCATCCAGAAAACGTCGGGTTGCATCAATAACTTCGGGTCCTATTCCATCACCAGGGATCAGTGTAATGCGGTGTTTCATTTTTCACCTCATCTGTTCATAGAGTCATTTCAATAAATTTAACAAATCATCGAGTAAAACGGCAACTTCTATTCAGAAATAATTTATATTCTTGAAAATGAAAAAATTTTACCTTAAAATAAATTTCAGGGAAGTAATCCATTAGCATAAACCATAAGAGAGATCCAAAATTCCAATGATGGAAAAATCCTTTTTGTTTTTATTCCGACTCAAACTAATAATCTAATTTTACCTTATTTTACAGGTCGAAAGGAAAAGCCATGAGAACGACCCTGCTTTCAGGCTTTATTATGTTATTCATTTCACATTCTTTTTTATCAGGAGGCACCTGGCAGCGAGAAATTGTGGATAGTTCAGGGACCGACACCGGATGGTATTGTTCGCTGGCTCTGGACAGTAACAACGATCCGCATATTGCCTACAGCGATGCAGATAATTTCGATCTGCATTATGCCTATTTTAAGGACGGCGAATGGCATATTGATCTGGTTGACAGTATAGGTGTGGTTGGTTTCCACTGTGACCTTGTTCTGGACGAGAATGACCGACCCCATATTGCCTATCAAAAAGGATATTACGCTTATGCGGTTACCGATGTGGGTTTGAAATATGCCACAATCACCGATACCGGTTGGGCAAAAGTATATATCGACTCAACCCGCTTTGGAATTGTTGACCTGTTCTGCTCAATCGCATTTCGGCCAGATGGAACCCCCGGAATTGCCTATATCGACATTATGGAAAAGCGACTGAAGTTTGCCTATAAATCAGGTGATGAGTGGAAACTGACTGATATTAATGATGCATCTGCCGGTGCTTCCATCGGATTTTGTAAACTTGTGTTTAAAAGCGACGGAACTCCTGTTATCGGATACACCCATGACTCATTGATGATTGCCGTTGGGGATCCTGCGTATTCCAACTGGACAACTACTACTATTCCATATTCTTTGTTTACGCTTGCCCCTTCCAGCGAACTGAATATGGATATTGACAGCCAGGATAATATCCATATGACAATGCTTCACATATCGCCGACATATCAATATGAACTTCTCTACCTGCATTACGACTGGCAGAGCTGGCAGGACGAGATTATTCTACCGGAGGGGGTGGGAAATGTTTCTTTAAAGATAGATAATAATGACATACCCTGCATTGTAACAGGTTTAAACGATGTCCTCTTTTTCAAACGTGAAAATAATCAATGGGTACAAAGCGTTATTGACGATAATATTTCTGAAAAAGCCTTTTCTTCGCTTAATTTTGACAATAATAACATTCCACATCTGGCATTTCAGGGAAAACCAAGCTACTCACAGGTCGATGCAGCCTTGCTTTATTACCGCTATTACCCCGGAGCTCCACAAATCAATTTACCTGTCGGTTCCCATGACTTCGGATTGGTATCAACCCAGAGTTACATTGACTGGAACTGCCCGATAACCAATACCGGTCAGGGACCTCTGATTATTACAGACCTTCGATTTCAACCTGCTACTAATAGTTTTCAGATTATCAATACACCGCTTCCGATTTATATCCAGCCAACAGACACTGCTTACATGGGAATCCGCTTTCAACCGGAAGCCGAACAGACTTATCAGATCACCCTGCAGGTTCATTCGAATGACACTCTGAATTCGCCTGCCCCGGTAAATCTGACCGGCCAGGGAACCAGCAGCGGGAATACCGGCGATCTTAATTTACATGTCAGAAACGGGTATTATGATCAGACGAACGGCTATCTGAAAAGTGATATTCCATGGTCAGGCGGTCAGGTGAATATCTATCAGAATTCACAGCTGGTCTCCGGTCCCCACACCACCCCGGCGGATGGAATTTTAAACCTGAGCAGTCTTCCTGTCGGCAATCTGCAATTCCGTCTGGAGAAAGATTTTAATTTGCCGGACGGAACCGGTCAGGAACATATTACCATGAACAGTTCCCTGGAATTAGGTCCAGGCTCGAATTCTCACACACTGGTATTCCCCGAATCGCTGATGGTTTACAAATATGAACTCATCCATGCTTTGACCCATATTGAAAACGACTTTTTTGGTGTACCTGCAAACTATTCATATGGGAACAGCGAAGATAAAATCAAAGCTGTTCTTCAATCGTGGAACAGCAATCTACCTGATGATGTTGCCGAAAATCTGGCAAGGCTAATCCTGGTCGAAAAAATGGTCCATGATATGTTCGGGGTTGCTGAAGGCGCAGGTAACGAGCTAATGCAGGATCTGGGTGACCTGATCGGATTCATATTCTACGCGGAAAGCTGGGGAGCCAGCATCATTCAGCTCCTCCTGGCTGTTATTCAGAGCATCGGAAATCCCAGTCAGTTCATGTATGAACTATTATATTTCTTCATTGATGAAGTCATAAAAGCTGCTATCATGCAAGGCGTTGGATTTGCCATAGACCAGATGGCAGCTCTGGTTCCACCACCGGGACCGGAATTAATCAAAACCGGCTGGAGACAGGTAAAAAGTCAGTATTCAGGTATGATGGGTGGTGCTCCTTTCGGGGACAATGGATGGGCTGAAGCCAAGCGAACCGTATTTAAAATCCTGGAATATCCATTTTTTCAGTTAATTTATATTGATATGTTATCCAGTTCCACATTAGATAAAGCCAAGAACCGTTCCGAAAATTTCAATTATAACGGTACTTTTCACCAGGCTCACCTGGAGCAGGGCAATTTTGTATCCTGGAAGAGGACAGAGACAGAACTATTAACAGATCTGGCACGAGGTTTTCGGATAAGTGCCAATCTGTTTATGGTTTCAGCAAACATCTTCGACTGGCTGGGAACAGTCGTTCCGGGATTTATTGGAACAATCTTGCAGCAAATCAGTTTTTACGCCAAAATATCTGCATATGTGAATGTGGTAACGGCATTTGGACTCTCAGCCGGTGGTTTCTTTTCTGTACCGGTTCAAATGGAAGATGCTGTGGATGATATCTATTTGCCCGACGGTAGTATCCTGGCAGATCATGTCCTGAAGCCACGCATATATGCCCGGGCGGAAATGCCGGAACATCAGCTGACAGCCATTAAAAGCTCACTTTTTCAGGCAGTCACCGAATATGATTCTATGATAAATGACATCAAACAGAATATTCAGAATGGAAATTCAGAACATGCTGCCGGGCAGTTAAGAGATCTCTGGCAGGTTGAAGGAAAATTGAACAATAACTTTCAATTGGCATCGGCGCCCATATATTCGGTAGCTAATATTGCCACGGACAGCATCGATTCATTCGATGAAGTATACGATTCTCTGCGTGTTTACTGTGCCTATGCTGTGGAAGCCCGGACGCTAAATTACCTGAATGTGGCCGGAGCAGCCATCGATAACAGTCAGGAAGTCCGGGATTCAGTTTTCAAACGGTTGGATAATTCCATCCAATTAAATCACCAGTTTGCGGATCAGGTTTTTTTGACGCTGGATACGGTTACCGCCCATCTGGAAATTCCGGCAGTGGTCATGGTCAGCTATACACAGCAGGAAAAACTCAGGCTCCAGGACGATGAGACCAGCATCATAAGCGTCAGAATCAAAAATGTTGGCTCGCTTATAGCAGAAAATGTCAGTATCATACTGGAGACGAATGAAGCGCTCAGAATCCATGAAACTGACAGTATCACCATCGGTTCGCTGGCACCGGGAGAAGAATCGGACATGTATACCTGGACCGTTTCGGTATTCGACCGTCAGTATCCGAAGGGTGTGTGGGATGCAGTTGTTTACTCCCCGAATTCCCAGACGTATTCTGCCAGCGGGACTTTTACGATTGTACAACCGGAGTCTCCCCCAACCGGAGGAAAATTATCCAGCGATAATATCTACAACTATCCCAATCCTTTTAATCCTGAAAGAGAGACCACCACCCTTCGTTACAGTCTGGAAAAGTCTGGTAATGTGTCAGTTAAAATTTTTGATTCCGGTGGAAATCTGGTAAAAATTCTTATGGAAGATGTTTCCCAGTCCGCCAGTGTGGAACAGTCTGTTATATGGGATGGAAAAAACGGAGAAGGTGAACTTGTTGCCAACGGTGTTTATTTTTTCAGAATTGAGACTTCACAGGATGAGCGTGCGGTGGGAAAAATTGCCGTGTTAAGATAAAGGAGACAGAGACCATGAAAACCTTTACATTGATCATAGTATTCTTTTTCATCACATTTCTAATGCAACCGGTTCTGGCGGGAGAAGAAAGCGGAGGATATGCCGGCAGTTTCCTGGACTGGGGAGCCGGTGCCAGGGCTATCTCCATGGGTAAATCGTTTACGGGCATCGCGGACGATGGCACTGCTCTGATCTGGAATCCCGCCGGTCTGGCCCAGGTCTCATCCAGCGAATTTTCCGCCATGCACGCTCTAATATTCGAGGATCGCAGTCAAAATTTCCTGGCCCTGAGCTACCCTCTGAATCGACTAACTATCAGTGCCGGCTGGATGCGATTCGGTGTATCCGATGTCCAGGAGAGAAGTACCACGGGCGAGTTAACAGGCACTTTTGACGATTCGGAAAATATTTTCATGCTGGGTTCAGGATATCAAGTTCTCTCCATTCCCACCCTGACATTAAATGCCGGTCTGACAGCCAAATATTTCTATCACTCTCTGTATGAGTATCATGCCAGCGGAATAGGTATCGATCTGGGAGTGTTATCTGCTTTCCATCTTACCGGACTGGTCGAACAGATCAGTGCCGGTATTGCCATTCAAAACCTCGGCGCCAAACTCAAATGGGACACCGAAAGCGAGCATGAGGATAACATCCCGGCAACAATACGTTTTGGTTCGGCTCTGAGCATCAGACCTATTCCATTTAAACTGGCGCTCGATCTCGAAAAAAAAGAAAACCAGGATATCCGTATCCACGCAGGTGCGGAGTACAGTTTTACTATTCTCGCCCTGCGTGCAGGTCTGGATCATGACAAACTGACGGCCGGAGCAGGGTTGATGATGGAATTGGGTCGAATCGGGTTCGGTCTGGATTATGCACTCAGCAGCGATGAGGTATCCAGTGATCCCCTTCATTTTTTCTCGCTGCGATTCCGGTTTTAGCCTGATAATTAAATCGTTTTGAAGCTACATAGGTAAATTAACAGCAGCCTGCCGGTCGATAAACCATTCCAGCTGAGCGTTTTGGGGCTGAACCATGGCCGCCGGATATTTATTTTCGGCTTCAGGATCCCGCAGAATTCGTTCGACTATTGCTCTCTTCGCCTCACCGGAAATTAAAAAACTGACTCTATTCGCATTATTGAGAACCGGTAATGTCAGTGTTATCCTGTTCTGACCGGTTTCCGGATGAACAGCAGCCGCACAAAATTGATTCCGGACATGGATCGTGTCTGTTCCCGGAAAAATAGAAGCGGTATGACCGTCCACTCCCAATCCCAGAAAAATCCAGTGAAACTGCGGAATCCCCTCCGACGAAAGCGGGACAAATTGACGGATTTCCTGGGCGTAGCGGTCTTTTTCTTGAAAAGGTTCTGCTTCGCCCCGGATTCGATGAATATTTCCTTTCGGAATAGGGATATTATTAAGCAGCAAATCTCTGGCCACCCCATAGTTACTGTCCGGATAATCCGGGGGAACGCATCTTTCATCCCCCCAGAAAAAGTGAACAGCTTCCCATGGGACCTGTTCCCTGCCGGATAATTTGGACAAATTACGAAACATATTTTCCGGTGTGCTTCCTCCGGAGAGGGCAACAACAATTGTACGTGTTTCCGATGCGGCTGAATTTACCATGCGTATAAATTCCCCGGCAATAAACAGGGACATGGTTTGCGAGGACTTAAATACTTTTATAACCGGTTTCACCATCATAACTCGCAATATTCTCCCTGGCCGGTTAAATTTTTACAGGGATATCGCCAATCTTCATTCTTGTCTTCAAAAAGATCCGATGCTTCTCTTGGTCCCCAGGTGCCTGCCGGATAACCATAAATTTTCTGCTCCGGATTCTCTTTCCAGGTATCGAGAATGGGGGTAATAAATTTCCAGCAGGCTTCCACCGCATCCGCCCGGGCATAGAGTGTGTTATCTCCCATCATGCAATCCAGGAGCAGACGTTCATAGGCGTCGGGCAGGTAGATATCTGCCAGATCTGAATAATGAAAATCCATGCTCACTTCCTTCAGTTCAAATCCGGCCCCCGGCAGTTTCATACCGAAATTGAGAAGAATGCCTTCATCCGGCTGAATCCGAATGATCAGTTTATTCCCCGATGAATAACTGGTATACTGGCTGCGGAATAGTCTGTGGGGTGTTCGCTTAAAATGTATGACAACTTCAGTAACTCTGGTGGGCAGTCGCTTTCCTGTGCGGATAAAAAAAGGAACCCCTCCCCATCTCCAGTTATCAATATAAAATTTTAACGCCACAAAAGTTTCGGTGCGTGAGTCGGAAGGCACATTTTTTTCTTCACGGTAGCCGGGAATTTTTTCGCCCCGGATTTCCGAAGCCATATACTGGCCTCTCACTACATTATGTAATACCTTTTCCGGAGTCATCTGACAAATGGACTGAAAAACCTTCACCGTTTCATTTCGCACTGCTGTGGGATTAAAAGACGGGGGTGATTCCATGGCTATCAGACCCACAATCTGAAGCAGATGACTCTGCACCATATCCCTCAGTGCCCCTGATTTGTCATAATATCTCCCCCGGTTCTCTACACCGTTATCCTCTGCTCCTGTCACTTCCACATGATGAATGTAATTCCGGTTCCACAGCGGTTCAAAGATACCATTGGCAAACCGGAAAGCCAGCACATTCTGGACAGTTTCTTTTCCCAGATAATGATCAATCCGATAAATCTGATCTTCCTGAAACACCTCATGAAGTTTATGATTCAACGCTATGGCCGAAGTTAAATCATAACCAAATGGTTTTTCTATAATGATCCGCTTCCAATTTCCTGATTCATTCTGTTGTTGCAGGCCCTGCTGCTTCAAATTCAGGGAAACTTTTTCATACATATCTGGCGGTAGTGCCAGATAATAAATAGTATTCCCTCCTGCCTGGTATTCCCGATATAAATTTTCCAGCCGCTTTTTTATTCGGATATATTCGTCAGTATTTTCCGTTTCGATGCTTTCATAATAAACATGTTTCAGAAAATTCGACATTGTCTCACTTTGGGGCGTCTCCTGATCCCGGGATTCCTTTACACCGCTGGCCATCTTTTCGCGAAACGATTCATCTGAATATTCCGTTCTTGATACTCCCAGCACGGCAAATTTTTCTGGAAGTAGTTTTTGTTGAAAAAGATCGAACAGAGCCGGGATCAGTTTACGTTTTGTTAAATCGCCGGATGCTCCGAATATAGTCAAAATAGAGTTTGCCGGTCTTTCCATAAATTCCTCGTTTCATTAATATAAACAACTAACATTTCTCACTTCAAATTTGGGATTTAACGCATAATATTACTGATATATGAAACTTCATGCAAATAAATTGGATAATTTTCACATTTATATAGTTTTACCATATAGTTGCTTAAAAAGGGGTGAAGTTTAAAACACTCATAATTTCAGTAACTATCATAATTACAATTGTTTACTATGTGAGAAATGATAGTAA
>JAFGSO010000206.1 GCA_016934605.1 Calditrichota bacterium
CTCAGAATGCCCCAAACCGTAAGCGGCTGCCGTATCGATCCAGTTTATTCCCAGTTCAAGTGCCTGATGAATGGCAGAAATGGATTCACGGTCATCCTGGGGACCCCATCCAAATATACCTGGACCACCCATTGCCCAGGTCCCCAGACCAATCTCGCTGAGTATGGGTCCGTTTTTTCCTAACTGTCGTTTCTGCATATTGTCTCCTTCTAACGGTAGCTTAGTTTAAACAAAATAATATTCTGCAGCTCTATCTCAGGTTATAAAATAAAATACCTGTCCACCAGCGTAAAGAAAAAATACATAAAGTGATCCTGATTGACTCAGTAACTTTTAATTACTTGATATCGTAAATAAATTTAAACATATTTTTATGAACATTCTTTGATAAAAAACGGAGGACTCATGCAGCGGGAAACCAAATCACTTGTCTGGGGAATTATTTTAATTCTGATTGGTTTTCTTTTTCTGGGACATAACCTCGACTGGTTCAACTTTGACTGGAACGAGCTATGGCCACTGGTAATGATCGCAGGCGGTCTCTTTTTCTGGATCGGCTGGCTGTCGAATCGTCGGGAATTCGGGCTTCTCATGCCTGGTACTATACTTATGGTGTACGGTTTGATGTTCCAGTATAGCGCACTTCATGGGTGGTATTATATGGATGAACTATGGCCCGGATTTCTTCTTGGACCCGGTCTTGGATTCTTTTTTATGTATCTGCTAGGCAACCGTGAAAAGGGATTGCTCATAACCGCTTGTATTCTAATTGCCTTATCAGTCATATTCTGGATTGGTGAAGGTTTTCGGTACTTCTGGCCTGTGCTGTTTATCGCCATTGGAATTTACCTGTTGTTTAAAAGCCGTTCCAGGAAACCTGAAGTGCCTCAAGAGCCAGAAACAACGAATGAACAGCCTGGATCTCAATGAAAAAATGAAGAGGAAATAACGATGAAGAGATTGTACAGATCACGTTCAGACCGTAAGATTGCCGGAATATTCGGGGGAATCGGGGAGCTATATGACCTTGATCCAAATCTTTTAAGACTTCTGGCAGTGCTTCTCCTGCTTGTTTCCGGGTTTTTTCCTGTTCTATTTACCTATATTATCGCCTGGATTATTCTTCCCGATGGTAAACCAGAAACCCCGATAAAAACCTCAAAACCTCAGGAGTCAAAGAAATCTGATGAAACTTCAAGGAGCAGTTCCAATCGCCGGAGCGGCAGTCGTAAATCGTCCAATGTGAAAAAAAGCCAATAATCCTGGCCTGACACCTATGCCCCCCGCAAGAATAATATATCGCTCTTGCGGGATTTTTTATAAGTTCTGTTCTATCCTGATTCATTCACAAACTTTAACACAATAATGTATTATCTCTGCTGTTTCTTTGTCGCTTTAACTATTTATGTGCCACTGAGCGCACAGGACACAGAGAAGAACCCGCTGAAAAGAAAAAAGAAAAAAATAAGAATAAAAATTGAAGCAATAGAATAAAAGAAAATAGGCCTGTCAGTCTGGACGCCGGACAGGTCTGGCCAAAGGACAGGCCTGTCTGGTCAAAGGACAGGATCCAAGAAAATGATTAGAAAATACAAAATACAAAGACCAAAATAGAGAAAGCACTCTGTCGTAACAACGTTTAGAGACCAGCAGCCAGTAACCAGTATTTAGCCGGTGGAGTGCTGCAGCTACATTATTTTCATCTATATTCTGAGCTCGTAATAAACGTAAGCGGAATCAGTGCAGGACAGTTACAGACTGCTAAATAAATCCCTTGGCAAGGAAACAAGAGTATTAAGTTAGATCAATCGAAAATCCTGCGTAAATATGCATGTTATCATTACAAAAACCATAAATAAATCAACAAGCCGGTATATGGTGTTTCAATTTCAGAATCATCATTACTGAAGATAGAGACCTGCACCCGGACCTACCGGAAGTCCCAGCAGGAGCCATATTGTTAAAAGAATGGTCCAGACAATCAAAAATCCAAAAGTATAAGGAAGCATGGTGGCAATAACTGTTCCGATCCCGGCTTTTTTATCGTATCGTTCAACAAATGCAACAATGAGTGCAAAATAGGACATCATGGGTGCAATGATATTGGTAATACTGTCTCCCACCCGATAAGCTGCCTGGGTTAATTCCGGAGTATAGCCCAGGAGCATGAACATGGGTATAAAAACCGGAGCCATAATAGCCCATTTAGCTGAAGCACTGCCCATAAACAGGTTGATGAAACCGGATAAGATTATAAAGGTAATCATCAATGGAATTGCGCCCAGACCTGAAGCTTTAAGAACATTAGCGCCTTCTATGGCGAAAATAAGTCCCAGGTTCGTCCATTTAAAATAAGCCACAAATTGTGCGGCGAAGAAGACCAGAACAATATACATAGCCAGCGTTTCCATGGATTTGCTCATCCCTTTCATCACATCTTTATCAGACTCAAGTGTTCTTGCTCCAATACCATAGGCTATGCCCAGTATGGCGGCGCCAATAAAAATAAATGCCACGATACCATCTAGAAAGGGGGAGTGAAGGATGCTGCCGGTTCCAGCCTCTCGCAGAAATCCCCCGGAAGGAATGAGGCCCCATAAAACAACTATTGTGAGAATAACAGATGCAATGCCTGCATAGATCAATCCTCTTTTCTCGTCCCGGCTCAATTTTTCAAGCTCCTCCGGTTTCTCATCTCCGGTATATTCTCCGAGGCGTGGGATCACTATTTTTTCGGTAACCCAGGTACCGATCCATGCGATAAAGAAAGTGGACACGAACATAAAATAGAAATTACAGGCCGGATTCACCCGATAGGACGGATCAATAATACGGGCGGCTTCTTCAGACAGACCTGCCAGCAGGGGATCCAGTGTTCCCAGAAGAAGATTAGCACTGTACCCCCCGGAAACACCTGCGAATGCTGCGGCAAGACCTGCGATGGGATGACGTCCTATGGCCAGGAAAATGATTCCTCCCAGCGGAACCAGGAGGACATATCCAACCTCGCTGGCGGTGTTGGAAAGAATACCGGCGAAAACAATCACAAATGTAAGAAGGCGTGTTGGTGCCGTGAGAATTAGCAGGCGTAGTACCGTACCAATCAACCCGCTGCTCTCTGCAATTCCAATACCGAGCATGGCAACCAATACTGTTCCCAGCGGAGCGAAAGCGGTAAAATTGGTGACCATCTCTGTAATTATACGATGTAATCCGGGTATGGAAAAAAGATTTACCACCTGTATGACTTCACCGGTTCCGGGATGAGTCACCGAAAGATCCAGCATGCTGGTAAGTCCGGACAGGAATACCACACCAATGGCAAAAATGGCAAATAGTGTTGCTGGATGAGGAAGAACATTGCCTCCCTTTTCAACAATATTCAGAAAAGATGACATCCATTTATTAAAATCCAATTTCCTTTTCACAGAAAAATTTCTCCATTTGTTACAGAAGGGTTATTCGAGATTAACTAATAAGGATTGATCCCGGACTTACTTGCTAATTTTAACTAATCTTATATGAAATTTTTTTCTATGAGATAAGACACTATCCGGCTGAATCCTTCTCCATCTTCATTATCAATGTAAACAACATTTTCTCTGTCACTCATAACATCCTTGTCCAGAAGGAAGAAAATCCCTACTTCGCTGGCCAGTGAGGCATCTTCATTGGAATCTCCGATTCCAATCAGATTCCTGCTTTTAAGATTGCGCTCTTTTTTATCGATGGTTACTGCAGCCCGCTTACCGGCCTTTGCTGGCAGGACATGGTAGGCGTGCGGTCTTGAAAAATTACCGTATGGGGGAACCAAACCGTTATCTATTATTCTTAATTCCGGAAACTTTTCTGAAACGAATTCCTGTACAGATGAGTATTCCAGTTCACCAATCAAAAGATGATGCGTTCGCAGGATATCAGACCATGGCTCATAGAACTCCACTTTCCCGGGATATATTTGAAAGATGGCTTCAAGGACTCCACTTTTTTCGATCCATTTTTTCAGGCTCTGATGATCAGGTACATCCACGCCAAAATTTGTAATCACTTTTTCACCCTGATTATACACTATTTCAATCCCCAGGTTACCAATATAATTTCTGAAGCCAAGGATACGAGCCGTTTCTCTGAGCTTCTCCTTTTCTCTCCCGGAGATCATTACAACATCGATATTTTCCTGCAGGAGTTCAAAAATGGCCTGCGCATTTTTCAGGGAATAGCCACTACGGTTTCTGAACAGACAGCCATCTGAAACGAAAGTACCATCGACATCAGTGTAAATCACCGAAATTTTTCCAAGTGACCGAAGCAGCTTATCAGGTATCTGTATCATAATCATCCATAAATTACTAAAATAATATCATTTAAGATAAAACGAGAATAATTCTCGGGACAATACTTTTTTCAGAAAGAATAACCGGATTAAAAAGACAATCCGCTCGAAAATTAATTGTATTGTTAGTCTGCATATACTAATTTTTGTTATAGGATCAAAAATATAAAAATAATGAAAGGATCATGATGAATATTACCGTCTATACAGTATTCTTATTCGGCCTGTTCAGCCTGATCGGCGGAATCATCGGTTACACCAAAGCCGGAAGCCTGGTATCTCTTCTAGCAGGGGGATTATCCGGTATTATCCTGATTATCAGTTCTATTGGGATTTTTAAAAATTACAATCTTGCATTTTATGTTGCGCTGGTGGTTGCCCTTCTTCTGGGAGGGCGTTTTGTCATGACTCTGATAAAGAATTTCAAGGTGATGCCGGATCTGATTATGGTGCTTTTCAGTGCCGTGACCATTTTTTTCCTCGTCATGGATTTGATAAAAAAACCATAATTTTTGCAAGCATAAATTGGCAGTTAATAAAAAACCCTCCGAAATCACTCCGAAGGGTTTTTTTATTTCTCAAGAATCTTTAAAAAATCTTTACCAGTTTCTAACAACAGCTTCATTACCTTTGAGGACAGCGGCATTTGCGGGGGGATTGCCGGTAAGGTGAATATAACTTTGCTGAAGCAGCTGCACGGCATAACGGGCATTATGGACACCCCAGCTGCCGTCCAGTTCTACAAACAGCAGATTCCAGCCCGCTTCACGTTGCAACAATGTAGAACGATTGGTATCTCCCAGTGCAGTTTCCAGATCAGCCCCGACTGTATCAAGTCCGTTGGCTACTAAAGCCTCCAGTAGAAGATGAGCCATACCTTCCACTTCATCCTGTAAACCTTCAAAGTTGCCGTCGCCATCGAAGTCATCCTGAGCCGGAATATCGGCAAAGCTTCCGATAACTCCATGACAGGATTCGCACGCTTCCACTGTAGGTATGAAACGGTGCCCTGTTTTTGCCGGTTCCTGATCACTGACAAACTCGGCTGTAGGCAGATGGCAAGTTTTACAGCTATTCTGCACCAGCAGGTGAGTGGGGCCGGCCCAGTTGAATCCAGCTGGGGCTACACCATGATAAGCACTTTTTGCAGCCACCATATCTGCCTGCGGACTACTATGGGGTCCGAAATGCTCGTCTCCGTCCGGAATATGGTCATCCCCGCTGTTACGGGCATGATGACAATGCATACATAGTTTTCCGACACCACCTTGGTCGATGACGGGTGATTCACCGTTTGCTGTGACCAGCGGAACTGCGGCAACAGTGCGAACCTGGCCGGGATTTTCACCGGAATGGGAGGAATGACAGGTCTGGCATACAATGGGTTGGAAAGCATGCACGGTTGTATCGGGCCGACCGGGATTACCACTTCTGTAGAAAGAAGACAGATCTCCCGATAACCGGATTGCGGCTCCCACGCCTTCATGGCAACCACTGCAGATGGGTGGAATACGGGCTCCGGCACCATGGGAAGCCGTGGCTACATCAAAATTATGGGGAGATTCCAGCCATTCGGTTTTGTAAGGATGATGAGTACCGTCATGACATTTTCCACAGTTTTCCATATCATAATTGACGATCATGTCAACAGCCGCGGTTGAATTGATATGTTCGGAGGCAGGACCATGGCAGTTTTCACACTGGACATTTACAAATTTTTCAATTGGTGCTTCATCATATCCGCTGTTTCCGGTATTCGGAGAAGGTTCATAGCCAATCGAGTGGCAGGGATTACAATAAGATGCGGGGTGTCCGCTTTCCTGCAGACTTTGCCAGGCATGGGCATGAGCCGTACCCGACCATTTGGTTACTAACTGATCGAGTGCTTCATGACAAACGCACCCCGAAGCCGGGTCACCTACAAAATGAGGATCCACTGTAGGTGCATACATTTCAACACCGACGTTGCGACGGCCCATACCGATATGAGAACCGTCCGAAACATGAACCATTACCGTATAGGCGCCGGGATCGTCAGGTGCTTTCCAGGCAACTGTGTCGCCTTCAGAATTGTCAAAAGAACCACCGGTTGCAAACCAGTAATATGTTAAACCGGAACCAGCCAGCGGTAACAGAGAAACTTCTGCTGTGAAATTAACCGTTGCTCCCTGGGCAATCATATCCGGTGAGGCATAAATGCTATCTACTGTTATAATTCCGATTGGTATGGTATCATGAACGGCAATTGTATCACGGACTGTTTCCGTCACTATTTTTTCCGTCTCCTTTTCACAACCGGTAAAAAAAGCAAGGGAAAATATTGCAATAAATAAGACAAACAGAACAGAATGCTTCATAAATCGGGTGTTATTCATAAAAGAACCTCCATTATAATGAATTCATAATATGTCAAATTTTATCATATACAAATTAAACTCGACAAATATAATGCCAACCCGTAAGGCGGTTTATAACTGTATAATAAATAGTAATTTGTGTGCGTTGTAAATTATAAGGTAAATTATCCTATGAGACATTAATGTCCCTTACTGTGCTGTATTTCGAAATGTAAATTACTGTTATTACTGTTTTTAACATCTCGCGACAGCATTGTGACAGTGAGACACGAATGTCGCAAATACATTAGGATGAATGATTAAAGATGAAAGATCAAGGAAGTAACAGTATAGAAACATGAGAACAATTATTAATAAGAAACTTCTGAAAAATGTAATAGTATTGTAAATATTTTCAATAAATTGTATATGAAGATTATTCTGTCATTCCGGCCTCCAAGCCGAAATCTTATTAATATATTTACATATCTGCATAGAATAAGACTCCAAAACAAGTTCAATATGACATTAAATTAAATATCTATTCATAATAAAGTCATTTTTCAAAAGTTTCTAACCTTAATAATTCATGAACTCCATGATAATAGGGTACAAAATCAGATATGTTATTAATTTAAATCTGGCCGCTTCATTTTTTTTCTTCAAAGTGAGTCCATCGCAGTGTCCTCATTGGCACCTGAAATAGCCACAAAGGGCTCAGAGCACAGAGAAAAAAACCATTATACTGTCTAATGATGTTAGAATTTGTGAATTAACCAGGTTAATATTATTCCGCAGTTATACTTCTTCTAAAATTGCATAGAGATTAATAGGATTTTAACTTTGGCTGTTTCTATTCTTAAATCTCCAATCTCATATTCAAAATCTTTAACTTTTATCTCTACTAGCTACTAAGGGATTCGGCTTCCCTTTTTAACTCATTTTTTCAGCTTGTATTTATTTATAAGCCTGTGGATGGTCCGACGATCTATACCGCAAGCCTCAGCTGTTCTGCTGATATTCCAGTCATAATGGTTGAGATGATACAAAAGATATTCTTTTTCAAATCGTTCCAGCATTCTCTCCTTTGCTTTTTTATAAGGCAGATTTTCCCATTGTGAATAAACCTCCTCCACATCCTGCTGCTGCAGATCGGAGGGTAAATCAGACAAATCAATTTGCGGCGGAGATGCCAGATAATAGGTCCTTTCAATAATATTCTGAAGCTCTCTGACATTACCCGGCCAGGGGTACGAACAAAGTACATCCAGTGCCCGCTGTTCTATTTTCTGTATGTTACGGTTATATTTTTGTTCCAATCCCTTCAGCAGATGGTTTACCAGGAGAGGAATGTCATTGCTTCTTTCCCGTAATGGTGGAATATGAATCTGAATAGTATTAATGCGATAAAAAAAATCTTCTCTCAGCCATTCCTGTTTCAGAGCATCCTCAAGATTTCGATTTGTTGCGCTCAATACCCTTATATTGACCGGAATTTCTTTCTGACCTCCGATGCGTCGGATTTTGCGCTCCTCAAGCATTCTCAATAATTTTACCTGCATATTCTGAGGCATTTCGCAGACTTCATCCAGAAAAAGGGTACCGCCATTTGCCAATTCCACCAGACCGGGTTTTGATTGAAATGCTCCGGTAAAAGCCCCTTTTTCATACCCAAATAGTTCGCTTTCAAAAAGCTGCTCGGGAAGGGCTCCACAATTGATAGGAATAATGGGATGGTTTCTCCGCAATGAGTGTTTATGAATACTTCGTGCGATTAATTCCTTACCGACGCCACTCTCACCGGTTATCAGAATATTGGCATTGCCATAGGAAACCTTCCGGATCATGTCAAAAATTTTACGCATCGCCGGACTTTTTCCAACAATACTATCAAAACCCTGAACAGACTTATCATTTTCCTGTGGGAACAAGATATTTTTGAGGGCACTCTCAATAGTCGAAAGTAATTTCTGCCGGGCAAATGGTTTCTCAATAAAATCATAAGCTCCGTTTTTAACTGCTTCAATTCCGATTTCCAGGGTTCCGAAACCGGTAACCATAATAAAAGGCAAATGGGGATAATTTTGTTTCAGAATACTCAAAAATTCCATGCCATCCATACCTGGCATTTTCAGATCACATAAAACCAGGGAGACTTGCTGCCGTTCATTTAGAATTGATAATCCCTGGTCACCCGTCTCAGCCGTTGTAACAGAATAACCTGCCCGGCTCAGAATTTTCTGGTAACTGACAAGCATTTCCTTTTCATCATCAATAACGAGAATTTCAGGATTTTCCATTGATACTCTCCAGTCCTATCACAAATCGTGCTCCACTGCCATCTTTTTCTTCCAGATGTATGGTTCCTCTGTGATTGGCAATGATATTTTTGACAATAAAAAGGCCAAGACCGGTTCCTTTATCTTTTTCCTTGGTGGTAAAAAAGGGTGAAAATATTTTATCGCGGTATTCGGGTGAGATCCCGGGTCCATTGTCCTCATATTCTGTCAGATATATTTTTTTGTTCTTGTTATCGTACTTTTCAGAAATTCTGATGTCAATTATACCTCTGCCAGGAGGCAAAAAATCCAGACTATTATTGATCAGATTGCAGAAAACCTGTTCCAGTTGATTGTAATTTCCCCAGATTATGCAGGCTTGTCCCGGGATTTCCAGATGTATTTTTACATCATGCTTCTTTATTATGGGCTCCAGAATTTTGATCGAATGTTTGATGATTTCTCCCAGATCGGTTTCTGAAAACTGTTGCGGCAGCTTTCGGGAATAATGCAAAATACTTTTTGTCGTCTCGGCAATTTTTTCCGTCTGCTGAATAATCATATTCAGATCGTTAAGAGACTCGCTGTCAGCCCCTTTTTCAATAATTTCCTCTTTTAAAATTTCAGCTCTGGATAAAATAATTCCTGCCGGATTATTTACTTCATGAGCAATTTCTGCGGCTACTTCACCAAGAGTTACCAGTCTGTCCGCCCGTTCCAGTTTTTCCTGAATAAATTGTTCTTCTTTCAACCTGGATTGTTTTAAATTTTCAACCATCTGATTGAATTTTTCAGCAAGTAAAGTCAATTCATCCCATCCGGGCATTTTAATTTTAAAATTAAATTTCCCGGAGGATATTCGTTCGAGACCCCTCATGATCATTTGAAGACGATTTTCCACCTGAGAATGATATATCAGGTTCAGAAAAATCCATAAAAAAATGATAATGATAATGCTCCCGAAAATAGCAATATTTTTTACAGAACCATAAATCTGTTCTGAGGGAGTAAAACTGGCTCGAACATCGAGAATGGCAAGCAGAGAACCTTTATTGGTATGACATGTTGTACACTCCTGTTCCACCCTGATGGGATGATGGTGGATATAAATATTTTCATTCCGGAAAAATAATTCTTTTACCTCTCCTTTATCTTCCGGAGAGAAAAAGTCGGAAACAGCACCTATATCTTTCTTGATTTCAGAAGGGGTGGAGGAATAGATAATCAAGCCTTCCGGGCGATAGATCCTGACATTTCTCAGAGAGGGATCCAGTGCCAGAAGCTCCAGGTTTTTCTGAATGACAAGCGAATCATTCTTCATCATCCCTTCATAGATGAACTGATAAACAACCTGGCTGGTTGTTTCAATCATATTTGTAGCAAATTCGGAATAGTTTTTATCCAGCAGGTAAACAAAAATACCTACAGGTAATCCAACTACCACCAACAGGGTCAGAGAGATTAAAACCATCAAACGAAATTTTAATGATCGAAATTTGGAAGACGAAAGCATTTTCATCTCAGTCAGTACGATAATATTCTTATTTTCAATGATATTTTATCAGAAATAATAGGTATACTGCAAAAAGTATCCAAAATTATTTCGGAAAATCTGAAAACCGGACGTCTGTTACAGAAAGGAAATAATTCAGGATTTCAAACAGTAGTACCATGCAAAAAATAATCCGCCGGATCTGTCTCGGAATATTGAGAAGATCATGATAAGAATTATTAATTTTTAATATTTAAACAGATTTTACAGCAGAATATTAATAGTCTATTGTTAAAATTCGTCCTTCAGTAAAATTGAAAAACTGATTTTTATCAGCAACCTGAACACCCTCCAGTAAATCCTCCGGTGTTTTCCCGGCAGCTTTCAGGCAACCGGGGCATGCCATTACGGGAACATCAGAGGACAAAAGCTTTTGAATCTGGGTTTTGGAGCCGGGAAAATGACTGTATGTAAAATCTTTTGCGTCTTTCAAAACCACTTCAATGCCCTTAATGTCAAAGTAGACCAGAACATCTTTGTCTTCAGACATGAGAACGGCCATCTGCAGTCCCATCAGAACACGGTGAGGATCATCTGATCCGTGGGTTATATGAACCATAATTCCATCGCTTGCGGGTAATGGCAGTTCTTCGGAAATGTTGCCGTTCTGACAGCTAAAGAAGATAAATATTAAGATTAAAGAGGTAAATAATAACTTTTTCATGGAAGGACTCCTTTCAATTTAGAAATTGTTCAGGAAATATAACACCATCAGTTATTGAAATGGATAAAAAAATGAATAAAACCATTAGTTCTGGCTAGTTGAAGGGAATGAAGCTGTCTTCTGGAATATTATCCTTGTGAATTTCTATCAGGAAAATTTACGACAGATAAATTGGGGGGATTCCAGTTATTCTTCCGGATAATATTTCCAATCTGTAGCGAAATAGACCGGTAGGTATCTGGTTGTGGATTATTGATCGATTGTGATATTAAGAAGAGATGTAATAAAATCCACAACGGCTTTAACTGATAATGGTTTTAGCTGATAGGATATGACCCCCAGGGAAAGTGCGGCTGAACAGAAGGACATGTTTTCCGGTGAGAGGAAAAGGACAATCTTGCAATCGGGATGGATCGATTTTAGAACCTGTATCATTTCCAGAATTTCATTTTTCAGCAGGTCTACATCCAGTATAACCAGACTTGCATAATGTGATAGAAAATGATTGATAAGTTCCAGATTATGTTGAAAAATCTGTATGTCTATAGAGTCATTCTGATTAATTTTTTTCTCTATTTCGGAAAAAAGTGGGTCTTCCTCCGAGAGCACCGATATTCTCAACATATTTTTTTCCCGATATCCAGCTGAGATATATTACATATCTCATGCCAGTTAACATATTACAAGCTATATAACTATTAATAAATCATTTAAGGTTTGTTCGAAATAGGATAGGAACCCATAAAACTGAGGCAAAAATGTCCCACGATTAAAAATATTTAATCTAACAAACTGTATTTATTGAATATACTAGATTGTGACACTTTTGACACAACTGGGGCACGGGTGTCGCGATTGTCTGGAAAAAGTTTTAATCTCTTTTAAACAGATGGTTTATTTTGTTTAATCCAGCGATCTAACCTTGAAATAGAGAGCAACCACAAAAATTGTTATAAAAATAGTGGCAAAACCGAATCCATATCTTCTGATGTAAAAATCTTCTATTTCCTGACGGGCAAGATTGATGGCCTCGATGGCTTTTTCCTTTCCTTCTTCAGCCTTCTCCTCCACCTGAAGTGGGTCGAATGTATGCACCAGTGTCCGTGTATGGATCAGGGTCTGGTTGGCTTCCTGAAGTGCGAAGAGTATGTCTACGTCATCCATTCCTTTTTTCTTGATTTCCTGGAGCTTTTTTTCAGCCTCGTTGTATTTTTGTACAAAATCTGTTAGATCTTTATGTATTTCGACAGCAGCAGTGTATCCGACGTCCCCTTCAGAGTGACAGGTGGTACAGACTGATTTTTCTCCGACACTGATCATCTCGTCACTGGTTGGAATAACTTCGTGGTACCCGTGACATTGTTCACAGGCATGTATTTCCATTTCCCGGAAAGCTTTTTCCATCGGACTGCTGGAAAAATAGTTCAGGTTATTCGCATGACAGGTTCCGCAGATATGAGAAACCGATTCCAGTCCGGGAGGCGTCGCCCCGTGGTTTCCGTGGCAGTCGTTGCAGGCTGGCGAACCGGTATCTTTATTATCCAGAAGAGCCGTACCATGAACGCTCACGGTAAAATTTTCGAACTGATCGGTTGGTATGTCATACTCCTTCATATATTCGGGATCACTGTGGCAAGTCTTACAGGTCCCGGGTACGTTCAGCGGATGGGTCGATGCCCGTCCGTCATTGGCGCTCATAATACTGTGCGCGGTGTGGCAGGCAACGCATTCGGCCACTTTCTTGTCGCCCTGCTTCAGTTTCTGGCCATGTATGCTGGTAAAGTACTGTTCTACCTGATCGGTTGCGATTCTGGGGCGAAACTTTCTCATGACTTCAATGCTGGAATGGCATTTTCCGCAAAATTCCGGCGTTTCCTGGCGACTGGGAACACCCACAAAACCTCTTTCGCGATCCATTGCCAGTTCGGGATCATCAGTACTCGGATCCCCTCCATGACATCCCGCACAGGACAATCCTTCCTGCAGATGAATGTCATTTTGATGAAAATCGGCGGGCATCATTTCAATTTGTATATGACAAATAATACAATCATCCGTCTCGAAAACGGGATTTTTGTCCTGGGCTGCCGATCTGGTTGAAATCAGCATCAACATCGCGGCTATTATCCAGATTATTATTAAAAAAGATTTCATGATATATGTCCTCAACTTAAATAACCGATTATTGTAATAACGATGATAAAGGTGAGAGCGGCAACACCAGTAATCATCATCACATTTTTTTTCATACCCTTCCTGCTTTTTACCTCCCAGAACGGCACCAGCATCCAAGCGATTCCGGCGACTGTGAAAGCCAGCACGCCAATCATTTCTCCTTCAAAGACCAGTATGTGTGCCGGAAGATATTTAAGGGTTTGAAACATGAACATGAAATACCATTCCGGTTTGATCCCCGCAGGTGCCGGTGCAAACGTATCGGCTTTAAAGCCAAGATCCCAGGGATAAAAAACAGCCAGAAAAAGTAGAACATTCAGCACCACCATCCACAGGAGGGCATCACGCAGAAAAAAGTGCGGGAAGAATGGCATTTCCCTCATTTTTTCTTCAGGGAGGTCTTTCAGGTTTTCCGGAACACTCATACCCTGCCGCTGTACGAAAAGAAGATGTAATGCCACCAATACGGTAAAAATCGCCGGAAGCACAGCCACATGGATGCCATAGAACCGGGTGAGCGTGGCTCCGGTCACGTCTTCTCCTCCCCGAAGCAGTTCCAGTAAAAACGATCCGACAAAGGGTATTACCCCGACGATGTCGGTACCGACTTTGGTTGCAAAAAAAGCCAGTTCATTCCAGGGAAGCAAATAGCCACTGAAACCGAAGGCCATTCCGAGGACCAGTAATATAAATCCTGTTACCCAGGTCAGTTCCCGCGGTTTCTGATACGCCCTGGTAAAAAAAGTACTGAACATGTGAATAAAGGCAAAAAATATCATCAGGTTGGCAGACCAGCTGTGAATGGAACGAATGAGCCATCCGAAATTGACCTTGGTCAGGATGAAACGTATGCTTTCGTAGGCACTGTCGGATCCGGGACGGTAATAAAGCAGCAACAATATGCCGGTTGCTACCTGAACAATAAAAAGAAAAAGTGTTACACCTCCCATATAATACCAGATGGTATGATTATGAAGAGGTACTTTCTTTTTTGACATAAACTCAATGACTGGTGTCAGCTCAAACCGTTCATCAAGCCACTGAAAAATTTTAGATCCGGTTTTCATATCATCAGCTCAATTTTTTAGTTATAAAGATTTCATCATTTTGTACATCAACGGCAAATTCTTCCAGAGGCCGTGGTGGAGGCCCGGAAACGTTGATTCCCCGAAGATCATACAGGCCATTATGACAGGCACACCAGATCTGTTTCAGGTCATCACGGTACTGGACGATACAATCCAGATGTGTACAGGTACCGGCAAAGGCCCGGAAATTTCCCTCAACTGTCTTGATAACCAGAACGGGCACTCTGCCGAATTTTACTATTTTTCCGCTGTTGGCAGGAAAATCCGATGCAGTTCCCGCTTTGATGGAGTTTACGACTGCTTCGGGAATTTTCGGTGGTTTGAGATAAGTAAAAATGGGATAGATGACGCTGACAATCCAGCCAAAAAAACTGGTGCCCAGCGCAATATTCAGAAATTTTCGTCTGCTCGTTTTCATTCTGTTCCCCCTTTATGATTCATTATAAATTATGCTGATCCTGATTCCGATTCCCGGATACCTGATCTCTTTCCCGGGATTTCTGACCGAAATATTTTGTGTATATGAATGATAGAGTTATAAGAACCAGGCCAAGTAAGATGAAGGAAAGGATCCGAAAAGCTGGTTCGAGCTGTATAATGCCGATAATGAGAACATAAATAATTGTGAGTATTAAGGTGAGCAAGGCCAGCCATCTGTATTTTTTATTATCAAGAAATACACTCATTCCAAAGTAAAATAGAGCGGCGGCAACCCAGGAGATCGCCACATAAGCGGGGGGGACGGAATGATATAGAGCATAAGGGATACTGATAAAAGCGACTCCCAGATAGGCGTTACGCATAAACTCCGTTTTCAGCTCGAGACGGTGTTTCTGCCAGTTCATAATTCTGGCACTCAACAGTGCCACAATGCCAAAACTTAGACTTTCTATTCCGATATTTCTTCCGGTTACAAGGTAGAAAAGAAAAATAAGCGAGAAAATAAAAAAATTGGCCAACACAATAATCTTAGAGCGATACCACAAGGCGGTTGTGATGACCAGGAGACTCTGCCAGCAGAGGAGAATGAATGAATTTTCCAGTTTAAATTGAACAATGATAGCCACACTGAGAGCAGAATAAGCCATAATGGAATAAAAAAAGGTGGAATATTTGCTTTTAACCTTTACCCAGAAGAGCACGGAAAGCAGCAGGAAAATAACGGAAGCAGACAGGTGGGAGACAAAAAGAAATTCGCTGACTTTGGAGATGGTAATCAAGATAAACAGACCGTATCCGGTAAAACAATTGATAAATGTACCGAAAGTTACAATATTGTTCTCCGATTTCTGCCTTATCCACAGAAGATTGCCGATGGCAAAAATGATAAAATAAACCAGGATAAAGATAATGTTCGTTTTGGGTTCGGAAAGGAACTGAGGTTTGTTTCCCAGAAGCGGATTGTTTAAAAACCAGTCCATGTGAACAACATATGTGGCAATAATACTGAAGATATAGAGTCCGTTCCACTGGTATCTTTGACGGAGAAAAACTGACAGAACCACCAGAAGAATCAACATGAAAAATATACTAAAACCATAGTCACTGATAACGGCAGTAACATAGCCGAGCAATAAGGAAAGCCCCGCCAGATAAGGAGATTCTCGATATACGGAAATGATCAAGTTGATGATAACACAAATAGTGAGAAGGAAAACCAGGACAAGAGGATTTTCAACAGCCGGATTATTGGAGTAAAAATGCAGCCGGAGGGTGGAGAAATAAAAAAGGAGTAGCGATCCACCCAGAATATATCTGGAGAGAAAATCGTAATTTTTTCTCAATATATAAGAGAGAAATTGTAATCCTCCCACCACCAGATAACCAATCAGACTGGGGAGGGCAGCAGGCCATTCTGAATAAGGGAATGTCAGCAAAAAAACGATACCGATGGCCAGTACCACAATTCCGGCTTTTGCAAACCAGAACCGCCCTATACGCAGTTCAAGAGAATCAGCCGCTTCACCCAGATTCCTGGGTAAGAGCGAGGAAGTTTTTTCTTCTTCATGGTAAGTAACTGGTTGTGATTTCAATCTGGCCTCAATTCGTGAGATTCTTTCTTCCAGTTTACTGACAGTGTTCCTGAGCCGCATAATTTCTTTTTTGATGCCTTCAGATGCCATAGTGAATCCTTTGGATTAGTCAATTCATTGCGTTCTAAAAACGCCAATCAGGGAATAGTCCGACCTAATTAACTCCAGGCACACAGCTCAGAAAAAATCAGACTAAAGACCGACTATATACTTTAACAATTTGCAACTTCGTTTTGGGAAAATAGCGGAAGCTTTTCCGGATGAGCAGTAGCTTACTTAAATCTAATTCTACGGGCCGTCTCTGATTCGTCAGAAACATGAGAAGTATCAATTGAGTTAACTCTATATAAAAATAAAAACGACGTTCAGATCGATAAGGAGTGAAAAACAGATGTTCTAATTCTGACGAATGTAATTTAGTAAAAAAATCAACAATGTCAATATTTTGTTTAAAATTGTTGGGATTTGTGCAATATATTCAACTAAAAGTAATAATTTTATTTATTTTGAACGGGTGAGCGAAGTGGATTTTTTGAATATGCAAATTAGGAAAACAATTTCTCC
>JAFGSO010000003.1 GCA_016934605.1 Calditrichota bacterium
TAGACACGTTTTTGATGTTTTTTAAACCAGGTCTGATTTATATGTCAAAAATGCTGTCCAAAACATTTCAAAAAACCCTTTTTCTACAAGAGTGATGCAATGCCACTTTGATAGCAGGGCCAGGCGATTTGATCTGATGTTAGCCCGCCATTTCAATGGCGGGTTAATAGAAAAAACATAATTCCGTCCCATCGGGACGGATATGATGGTGGAAAAATCCGTTCTCCCGGCAATGAATTGCCGGGCTAAAGTCACAGGTTATATAGTGAAAAATTCATTGATGTCCAAAAAGGTCAAAGAAAAAATCTTATTTTGGACAAAAATGATTATTTTGAGAAATAACGGAATTACCAAAAATGACAAGCAGAAGATAATCTCTATAATTTTCACCTGAAGCCGGTTCTAATCATCCACCCTGTCAGCCGGTATGGTATGGTGCACGAGGCAGTTTTATATAAAAAACCGTACCTTTCCCCAACTCACTTTCCACTTCAATAGTACCCCGGTGGGATTCTGCAATCAGTTTACAAATGGCCAAACCCAGTCCGCTGCCACCCGTCTTACGTGCCCGGTCCTTCTTGACCCGATAGAACCTCTCAAAAATTTTCGGTATATCCTCAACAGGTATACCGGTTCCGTTATCCCGTATCTCAATCACGGCCTGATTCTGTTCTGATCTTAGATTTATTTCAATGGTACCTTTTTCCGGTGTATATTTTATGGCGTTATCCAGGATATTAAAAAAAAGCTGATATAAGCGCGATTTATCACCGTTGACAACAATAGCAGGAAAACTCTCATTTTGGATTGTCTGAAGTTTTAGTTCGGCCATTATTGAGGCATCCGATATCACATCTTCCAGAATGTCATTCAGTTTTACCGGTCCAAAATCAAAGTGAGCTGAAACCGGTTCAGTGTGAGAGAGAAGAAGTAAATTATTGATCAAATGACTCAAACGGGTGATTGTCTCGATATCCTGGACAAAACGTTCCTTCATTTCGAGTGGTACTTTCGGATTGTTCAGTTCATTTTCCCAGTGAGTGCGAAGCAGGGCAAGAGGAGTCTTCAGTTCATGAGCGGCATCCGCCATAAACTGCTGCTGGTTCTCGAAGGATTTCTGCAATCGTTGAAGTAAATCGTTCAATACGCGGGAGAGCTGGCCCAGTTCATCTTCACTGTTTGTGATATCGATACGTTCATCCAGATTGCTGGAACTGATTTTTCGGGCTTTCTGGGTGATTCTGTGAACCGGTTGGAGAGTTTTGCGTGTCAAGAAATATCCGCCGCCGGCCACAAGTCCTGTGGCAACGATTATCGCTACCAGCATCACCCGAAGGAGATTCTTCATGGAATCCTCAATACGCTGGATGGGGGATCCGGCGGTTACCCATCCGATGGGATTTTGCCTGAAAAATATCCGCCTCGATATGACCCTGAAAGTAACTTCTTCCTCTGAACCGCCCCGGATATAAGGCATACTTCCTGCAAATTTGACTTTACGGGTATAGCCTATTTTTTGGGTATTACCTGGAAGGGGGATATTCAGATCAATTCTTTGCGCCATGGGAGAGGCGAAAATGACTTTCTGATTATTATTATAAACCAGTATATAGTGTTCCAGATAACGTGCGCTATTATCCGGAGAAAAAAGAAAATCCTGAAAATTCTGGAAAAAAGGGTCGTAATTTCTTTCTATCGATTCTGTCAGGCTATTCAATTCCTGGTCTAGCGCCCGGAAAAGCAAACGCTGCATTCCAAAATATATCCCCAGACCGAAGACCAGCAAAATAAAGGATGTAACAGTGAAATACCACAGAGCCAGCTTTACTCTGATCTTCATGCTCTATCCCTGATCATATAGCCCACACCACGAACTGTTTGAATAATGCTTTTTCCGTTAACGGGATCAATTTTCTTTCGCAGATTTTTTATGTGAACGTCCACAAAGTTCGTCATGGTAAAAAGATCGAAATTGTCTCCCCAGACATGTTCCGCAATAGAAAGTCTGGACAGGACCCGGTTTTTATTATAAAGGAGAAACTCCAGAATCGCATATTCCTTACTGGTGAGACTGATCAGTTTGCTCTGGCGGGTGACTTCATGCGTGCTGGTATTCACTTCCAGATCGCCCACTGTAATAATGGCCGAACGTGCATCACTGGTTCGCCTCAGAAGCGTCCGAACCCGGGCCAAAAGCTCCGGTATGGCAAAGGGCTTGGTCAGATAATCATCGGCACCGGCATCCAGTCCGGCAACTTTGTCTTCAACACGATTCTTCACGGTAAGCAGCAGTACCGGCACGGAGAGCTTTGCCTGACGAATCTCTTTCAGAATACTGATCCCATCAATTCCGGGAAGAAGCCGGTCCAGGATAACCAGATCGTATTCCTCCATCAGTACCTTTTCCAGACCGCTCTCGCCATCGAAGGCAACTTCGGATTGATATTTCTCTGAAGATAAAATTTCTTTTATCCGCAGAGCCAGGGATTCTTCGTCTTCAACAATTAGAATTCTCATGGTATTCGGAAATAATATAATTAGTCAATTCAGAGGAAAGCACTTAATTTCAGA
>JAFGSO010000015.1 GCA_016934605.1 Calditrichota bacterium
TAAGGAGAAAACATGGCTCACCTGTGGCACGGGATATCCACCGGGGCCAATCCGCCGGAAGATATTAACGTGATAATTGAAATACCGTCGGGTTCTAAATGTAAATATGAACTCGATAAAACCGCAGGAATCATCCGGGTGGACCGGATCATCGCCAGCGCAGTTTATTATCCGGGGAATTATGGATTTATACCACAGACACTGGCTGAAGATAATGATCCGCTGGATGCCCTGGTGCTATCCCAGATCAGTTTCCATCCCGGTGTCATTGTCAGATCGCGACCTATCGGTGTGATGAGAATGACCGATGCCGGAGAACCGGATGATAAAATTTTATGTGTTCCCCGCCGTGATCCGCACTACCAGGAAATTAAAAGCGCCAGTGGGCTTCATAAAAATATATTGAATGAAATCACGGAATTTTTCAGGGTTTATAAAAACCTGGAAGAAAAAAAAGTAGTGATTCAGGGAGTTGAACCTCTGGATGTGGCTGTGAACATTATCGAGAGTTCAATCCACAGTTACCGGGATCGATATGTTAACACCTGAGTTCTACCGGATGAAAATTGTCCGGTTGACAAAAATATATACTCCCCCGGATATTTTTTAATCAAATTGAAAAATCAGTAAATGACCCGATTAACCGAAAATCAACGAAAAGCACTGGACATTCACCGGAATCTGGCTATTACCGCCGGAGCCGGATCCGGAAAAACCACAGTGCTGGTTCAGCGATATCTGAATCTGCTCATCCATCAGCAGACACTTCAGGTGAAAAACGTTTTGGCCATCACCTTCACCGAGAAAGCTGCCGCGGAAATGAAGGACAGAATTTTCCGGGAAATCAACAAGCAGTTCGCTGCGAATAGAGCCCATCAGGGTCGCCTCTTCGAAATATTGAAACAGCTTCAGGAGGCACAGATATTTACCATTCATTCTTTTTGCAGTCAGGTACTGCGCCAATTCCCAATAGAGGCCGAACAGAATCCGGAATTTACCATTCTAACTGATATTGAAATTGAAGAACTGCTCAACCGAATATTTCGTAATTTCATGCTGACTTTCCAGCCCTCCGGAAGACCGGACGAAGCTTATATTATGAAAGCCCTGCGTGAATATCCTATCCACAAACTTAAAAGATTTTTTTTCTCAGTATATCAGAACAGGTCAGTAATTTTTCAATTCCTGGAAACTTTTCAGAATGCCTCACCGCAAACCATCAGGGAATTCTGGGAAAATGAACTTCTCCAATTCCACCATTCAACATTACAGGAATTGAAAGTAGAAAGTCAATTCTGGGCAAACCTTCAGTTACTTACGGATTTACCCGTTGAACAGAATTCCAGAGCAGGGGAAATTCAGCGGGAACTGAGGGATCTTCAAAAAAGAATGAGTGGTGTTGATCGGGAACAGATTCATGCTGCGGCTCGAATTGTGGCATTACTTACCAAAAACGATGGGAGTGCCTATTCTTCAGTACCTGGCGGAAAGAAAAACTGGAGCGAGGAAGGAGTTAAAATATTCAAAAGACTTTCCGGAGAAGCTGCCCGTTATACCGGTCTTTTTTTACCATGGAATCCGGAGACTGAAGATCATTTTTCGGAAGTATATGCCGGGCTGTCTGCAGTATTCACTGAAATGCTTGTTCGCACAGAAAATCTGAAAAAGAAACTAAATACTCTGGATTTTGAAGACCTGCAGATCAGAACATTGATGCTTCTTAACCGACATCCTGAAGTCAGGGATTTCTTACGAAAACAGTATCAGTTCATCCTGGTTGACGAATTTCAGGATACCGATCGTCTCCAGAACGACATCATTTTTATGCTGGTCCACGATCAGCTTGGTAACTTGGATCGGAACCGGCTTTTTATTGTGGGTGATCCCAAACAGTCTATTTTCGGATTCCGGAATACCGATGTGGGTCTTTTCCATACCATGATGAATAAAATTCAACAGCAACAGTCCCGGGATATACCACTGCTCCTTATTGACGAAACTGAACCCCTTCCTTCAACCGAGAAGGAACGTAAAGGAATTATTGAGCTTTCCTACAATTATCGCAGCTCTTCACCGCTGATACAATTTTTCAACCGCACATTTGAGAAAATTTTTACTCAGGATTCCCCGTTCGATGTGCCATTTCAGAAGCTGAAAAAAGGTCGTCAGGAAATTCAAGATTATCGCTCACTGAATCATCTGAGCATACTGATTGACCAAAGTGCCGAAGGCGAGGATGTCGATTTCTTTCACTGGCAGGCAAAAATTATTGCCGACAGAATCCAGCAACTGACTCGCCAGACTGATCCAGCTACCGGAATTTATAAAATGAGTGATGAAGGGTTGGAAGAAATCAGCTATGGGGACATTGCCGTTCTGATCCGTTCCAGAACACACCTTACCAGAATTGAGCAGACTTTCCGTGATTATGATATTCCTTATCAGACACATAAAGGCGCAGGATTTTTTCAGAAGCAGGAAATCCGCGATATCTATTATATTCTGAAAAGTCTTCTTTATCCTGAGGACAATTTTGCATTTGTATCCGTTCTGCGAAGTGATTATGTCGGTCTCTCAGATTCGACACTTTTTTATCTCAGTCAGATTCAGGCGCACAATTACTGGGAGAAAATTCAGAAATTTAAACAGTACCTGGATGGTGATTTAAAAGAAACTGAATTATTCAGAGACCGGTTCATGGAATTCCTGAAAAAGGCAGGTTATCAGGTTGAGCTGCAGGAAGGAGAAAAAGAGCTTATCAGCACTCTTATTCACCTGTATCACCGCTGGATTCCACTGGCCAGAAATGAAAAATTCAGCCTTCTTCTGGACGAAATAATGGAAAAACTTCAGATAAGGCCACTTTTACAAACGCAGAGGGATGGAGATCAGAAAATTGCCAATCTTAATAAACTGGTGCATACGGTTTATGAATTTGAACAGAAAACCTCCTCCCTCCTGGTAGATCTGATGGATGTTCTGAAAAAGCAGATGTCGGGAGAAACCAGTGAAGGTGAAGCTGTAATAATGGCTGAAGATGAAAATAAGGTCAAAATTCTAACCTATCACAGCGCCAAAGGAATGGAATTTCCGGTAGTATTTCTTCCTTTCCTGGAAAAACCATTTCAATATAATGCCGATTTACTGATCGATCAGCAATATGGTTTTGCAACAGATCTGGATCTTTCAAATTCTGAAGATTCTCACAAACCTTTTGCCTGGCTTTTCCTGCAGGGCCGGGACCGACAGAAAATTCAGGCAGAAGAAAAAAGATTGCTCTACGTTGCCATGACAAGAGCACGGGATCACCTTTTTCTGACTGGTGCAGTTAAGAAAAACGGAAAAATACCGGAACCGTCCAGCCTGTTCTGGATACTAAAAGCCCATCATCTCAATGAACATCTAACCGGAGAAAGCGATCAGATTCCGGACATGCCCGATCTCGAAATCGAACTTCTGCGGGTGACCGGTATGCCTGAAGAGGAGAAAAGGCATGCACGGCAGGTGGTTCAAATAGTGCAGCCGGAAGAACCGGCTCCGGATAGATTAAAATATCAGGAACCACTTCGGGTGCAGCCAGATTGTCAGATTTATACCGTTACCCAATTAATGATTTTCAGAGAAAGCCGTGAAAGATATCTGCGTCACTATTACCTGAACGAAGGAGAAATTTCTCAGCTGGATACTCCCGAAAGTTTTGTCGATGAGCCGGGCGGGGCCCTGTGGGGTTCTTTGATTCATAAACTTCTGCAGAATTTTCATCTCAGAAAACCGAAGGAAGATTTGGAAAAAATTAAGCAACTTCTGAATATCTTCCCCCTGCCGGAAAATACCCGAAAATCTGAAATACAGGAACGACTGCAACTTTTTATAGAAAATTTTCGGCAGTTACCACTGGCGAAGACTCTGTCCCAAAATAAACTGCACAGCGAATTTCCGGTTGATATAAAGCTGGATGGGTACATTTTGAGAGGAATTTTCGACCTGCTGCATCA
>JAFGSO010000207.1 GCA_016934605.1 Calditrichota bacterium
CCTCCCTTCCTTTTTCAGGGATTCAACATCATTGACCAGCATATGATTTAATTTTTCCAGCGGCATGAAGATTATCCTTTATATTTTGGGTTGGACAGTACCTTTTGTCATAATGATTATAATGAAATGTCCGGGAGTTAGCAAGTTTTACTATAAAATAAGAAAAGGCGCAGGGGCTCAAGGGCACAGAGGCTCAGAGGCTCATGGCGAAAGGCTAAAGGAAAAAGGCTAATAGAAAATGACGTTAGTATGATTCCTGAATCCTGGATCCAACGACTAAAGTCACTGGCTAAAATCATCTGTCCCTTTGGGACACTTCCTGTAATTTTTCTTGTATCTTGTAATCTTGTAATCTTGTATCTTGTCTTCTTGTCTTTGCCAACTGCCGACTGCCAACTACTTTAAGCTTTCCCCTTGTTTCATACTGCCTCCTCCTCTTAAATTTAGAATTGTTGAAGAAACCTGACAAAGGAGAAGCTCCATGAAAGATCAGCTGGTAAAACTGATTCCCGAATTTGACCTCATTAAGAATCCCGGTCTCAAAGAAAAAATATTAAATGTCTGGATAAAAGCTCTCAATATCAGAAAAATGCAGCCGGAAGATATGCTCAGGATGCCCTTCACCCTGCTGATTAAACCCTGTCCGGTCAATTTCGTGGAACATACCAGGGGTGTGGTACAGGTCTCCTATGCAGCCGCTCAGGCCGTTCAGAATATTTACGGAGATAAAATTCCGTTGAATATGGATTACTTATTAGCGGGTGCCCTTCTGCATGATGTAGGAAAAATTCTGGAATATATCGAAAGGGACGGAGAATTTGTCAAATCCAACGAAGGAAAATTTCTGCGGCATCCCTTTTCGGGAGTGGGACTGGCATTTGATGAGGGCATTCCCGATGAAGTGATGCACATGATTGCCGTCCACGCCGGTGAAGGTGACGGCAAGTGGCGCAGCAATGAAGCCATCATCATCCATCATGCCGATTTTACCAACTTCGAACCGTTACACGGAAAATAAAGATTCAAGGTGCCGGGAGCAAGAGAAAAGGATGACAAGCAAGATCAAAGATTAAAGATAAAAGAAAAATGCCAAAAAAGCATAGAAAACAAAAGAAAATGAGAAAGCAGTTTGTCCACGGATTTCACAGATTTACACAAACTGTATTTTTTCATTTTTAACTTTAATCATTTTCTTTAATCTTTGATCTTATTTCTTTGATCTTTAGTTTTTGACGACTGCCGACCGCTATCTCACTATACCCCTATTCCCTTATACCTTATTCCTCCTTTCATTCTTCATCCTAAACTCAGGCCGCCTCCACTTCTTCGGTCACTTCCACGATATAATTTTTAATAATCCGGGCACTTTCCTGAAGGGCCTTCAGTTCATCTCCATATACCGGAAAGGGCAGATCTGCAATAATTCCCTCACCTCCCACCAGATGGGGCAAAGAGAAGGTAACATCTTTAATACCGACCACCTCTTTCACCGGTGAACACACCGTGAGAATTGCTCGCTGATCATAGATAACCGCACTCACTATTCTGGCCAGCGCACTGCCAATTCCGTAATAGGTGGAACCCTTGCCTTCGATGATATGATAGGCCGCTTTGCGCACATCCTCATCAATTTTATCGCGAATCTGTTTGTCCAGCCGAATTCCCTCTCTACGGATAAAATCCTCCAGAGGAATACCGCCAATATTGACCAGCGACCAGGCGAGCACCTCTGAATCGCCATGTTCGCCCACCACATAAGCATGCACATGCTGGGAATCCACTTCCAGGTGTTTTCCCAGAAGCGTACGAAACCGGGCAGTATCCAGCGTGGTACCGGAGCCGATGATCCGGCTGGAAGGTATTCCGAAAACACCGGCATAATGAGCCGCCATATGTGTCATTATATCCACCGGATTGGTGGCATTCAGCAGAACAGCATCCGGTGCATGCTGAAGTATATGCGGAATAATATCCCGAAAAACAGCAGCATTCCTGCCCAGGAGATGCAGGCGGGTTTCACCCGGTTTCTGGCTCACACCGGCTGAAATGATGACCACTTTACTGCCTTTCAGATCAGCAAAATCGCCTGCCTGTACCTCCACCGGATGGGCAAAAGGGACGGCATGTCTGATATCATCGGCCTCTGCTTCGGCCCGTTTTTTATTTTTATCGATCAGTACGATACGTCTTCCGATTCCCCTCATGACCAGAGCATACGCCGCTGTAGAGCCTACCAGTCCGCTTCCCACAATCCCGATCTTCATAAACAGTCCTCCTTTTCTTGTTTAGATCAAATCTCAATAAAATGTTCTATGATCAACCGAAAACGGAGTTCCGGAAATTTAAAAATAAGCTTGCCGAAAACGTGTATTATATTTTAAACAGTTGTATATTATACCATAAGATATGTTGAATTTCTGAGGATTCATATTTTATTATTTACAATAAATTAGGCAGATTCCAGGTTGTGGTATCATTATTGGATACCATATAATCAGAGTTTAAATTTTTATGTCAATTAATTTTTAAGAGGCCAGGTAATGAAATATTTTAACATCATATTATCTGTTATGATATTAAGCGTGA
>JAFGSO010000208.1 GCA_016934605.1 Calditrichota bacterium
TATTTGGTGCTTGGTAATTGGAATTTATTTCTAGCTGCTGGCTTCTAGCTTCTGGTTTCTGGTAACTGAATTATGTATTTGAGATTTTGAATTTTATTGTTATTTGGTGCTTGGTAATTGGAATTTAATAATGACCCTTTAGCCTCTAATAAGCCTTCACCATTCCACCATCCACCAGAAGAGTTTGTCCGCTGATGTAACTGTTGGCAGCTGAGCAGAGAAAAACAGCCAGTCTGGCGAATTCTTCTGGTTGACCATAACGTCCAAGAGGAATTCCCTGCTGAACTTTTTTCTGGTACTCATCTTTGGGCAGACCGGCTCGTTCAGACCTGATACTGTCCAGGTGCTCCACCCTGTCCGTAAGAATCTTACCGGGGCCCAGTACATTGATCAGAACATTGTACTGTCCCAGTTCGCTGGCCAGAGATTTGGATAAACCGACAATACCCATGCGGAACGTATTGGAAAGGATAAGATTGTCGAGAACTAATTTTACCGATGATGAGGTTACGTTCAGGATTCGCCCGCCGCCATTTTCCTTCATCGAAGGAAGAACTGCACGTATGCCGCGGATGTAGCTCAGCAGGGTAAGGTCGAAAGCAGTGCGCCAGTCGTTGTCGTCAAATTTCTCGAATGTTCCTGCGGGCGGACCACCGGTATTATTAAAAAGAGCATAAACCGGACCAAATTCAGAAATGGTTTTATCAACAACCTTCCCGATGTCTTCGGGCTGTGTAATATCTCCTGCCAGAAATCCGGCCTCCCGACCTGTAACAGCTTTAATCTCGTCCCTTACTTCTTTCAATTTATCTTCCCGTCTGGCAAAAAGCATCACATTGGCACCTTCACGGGCAAATTCGAGAGCAACTCCCCGGCCGATACCGTCGCTGGATGCCATCACAAGGGCAGCTTTGTCTTTCAATCCCAGTTCCATTTTCGGTTTCCTCCAATATAAAGGTAAAATGTGGAAATTAAGATAATCAGCTTCTTTTCTTATCACAATATCAATGTAAATTGCTATGTGCATGGAGAAGGAGAAAAGGAAATTCATCTTTTCTTCATTTAATGGAATTTAATTATGGTTTAATTCAAAGATCAGGAAAACTCATTATGAATAAAAAAATTAATTTTCGATCTGTGATTATATTATTCATTTTATTTTTATTAAGTGGATTACATGCGGAAAAATGGGTGGTGGATACTACCCGTTCCAACCAGGTGATTTTCTATGCTAATGCTACCCTCGGCAGTTTCGAGGGAAAAACGAATCACATCCGGGGATATTTGATGTGGGAGGGCAACGATACCTTATCCACCGGTAAGGCTTACTTTGAAGTCGATTTAAGCACGCTGGATACCGGTATTGGTTTGAGAAACTCTCACATGCGAAATAAATATCTGGAAACAGAGAAGTACCCGAGGGCAATATTTGAAGGAGACATGATTGATTGGAAAACAGTCAGTGCAGGGAAGCATGAAATATCGGCGACAGGAATCCTTAAAATTCATGGTGAGATCAAAGAGATCAGCTTAATTTCCACTTTGCAGCAAGTGCCGGAGGGGTACAGGTCTATAACAAATTTTGAGCTCAATATTACAGATTTCGGAATTGAAAAGCCCGGTTTTCTCCTCACTTCTATGGATGAGCAGGTCAGGCTCCGGATTCTTTTATATATGACTGGGGAAGAAACGATGAAACAGGAAACTGAATGATAATACAAAATACCACATACCAGATAAATGATACACAGCTGGTCCCGCACTTAAGAGGTTGTGTGAAAATTTGAAAACAATGAAAAAATAGTTTTGGCTAACTGGTTTGGAAATTCAAAAAAATCAATAAAAAATGGATTCTCCCGAAGGGACCACTTCGTGGCCGCCTGTCCGGTGCCAGACCAGTCCGGCAAAGCCGTCCTGGCGGGCTTTCGCGGAAATGACATTTGATCAGAAGATTTCACACAGGCTCTTAAATGAATACAAATTTTGCTTGATACTACTCAAAAATATATTTAAATACGGGATGAGCTGTCCCTCTGCAACATGGTATAATTACTGAATATTTTGTATTTTATACTGTTTTTCTTGTTTTCTTGTATCCTGTCCTTCGGCCAGGCAGGCTTGTGTTTTGTTTTTTACCATCTGCCAACTGCTTCCTGAATTCTGGATCCGCCGCTGGCCTTTGGCCATGAGCCTCTGCGCCTGAGCCTTCTGGTTCTGCACCTCTGCGCTCTGTACCCCAGGCCATGTATTTGCAGGCTCTCGCGTTAAATCCCGCACACTATATTCATAAAAATGTTTGATTTTGCTGGACGCCCGGGTTAATTTCGTTGTCAGATTAAAAAACCGGACTGGAATGGCAAAGACGAAAAAACAAAAAAAGTCGATAAAAACCGAAAAAAAATCCGTTTCTCCCGGGAAATTCAGCCGCTGGTTTACAAACATCATTGTTATATTCATCACCGTGATTGCCCTTTACCTTCTGGTCTCTTCAGTGCCGGGTTTTCTGACTTTAAAAGACAACTTCGTTATGGCCAATTTAAAATTTATCGTAGGCTGGCCTTCACTTCCCGTCGAAGAAAAATGGAAAATAAAGTTTCCCAATGATTTTTCTTATATCCATTTCGTGAAAACCAACACTCCCGATTCTGCAGTAATCGTGATGCCCCCCAACAGTTTCCAATCACAACTGAGCAGTTCAAATGGAGCACAAAATAAAATATGGGCTGAATATTTTCTCTATCCGCGCAAACTGGTTTATGCAGATGAAAATGACAATCCGTTGCTGGAACAGGCGAATTACATCATGATTGTAAATTACTGGGGATACGACTATTTAAAGGAGAAATACGGCATCGTAATTCCGATGACGGCTCCCTATACCGTGGCACCTATTCGGAAGGGAGA
>JAFGSO010000209.1 GCA_016934605.1 Calditrichota bacterium
CCGCTGATCGAGCGGATCATTCAGTTCACTGAAGGCATTGCCGATTTCCTTGCCCGCCACAATTGGTTCAAACCGTTCCACCAGCACGGGATTGTCCCGGTGCCTTTTTGCCAGTGGCGACATTTCCACCGGATAATCTGTTACAAAGGTAGGTTGAATCAGTTTCGGTTCAACCAGCTCTCCGAAAATCTCATCGATAATCTTGCCGCGTCCCCAGGAATCCTCCACCGGAAGGCCAAGATTTTCAGACGCTTTTCTCAGGTTTTGTTCGTTTAATTCAGAAACATCGATACCGGCATACTCCCGGATTCCCTCAAACAATGGAAGCCGTCGCCAGGGAGGAGAGAGGTCAATCTGATAATTCTGATAAGAAATTTTGGTTCCTCCCAGAACCTTTTCTGATACAAAAGCAATCATACGTTCGGTGAATTCCATCATCCAGAAGTAATCCATGAAGGCGACATACAGTTCCATCTGGGTAAATTCAGGATTGTGGAACCGATCGATACCTTCATTACGGAAGTCATTTCCGAATTCATAAACACCGTCGAATCCTCCCACTATAAGTCGTTTGAGGTAAAGTTCATCAGCGATTCGAAGATAGAGTTTCATATCCAGCGTATTATGATGTGTTATGAATGGCCGTGCTGTGGCTCCGCCATAGAGCGGCTGCAGAATAGGCGTTTGCACTTCCAGAAAATCATACTGATTCAGGAATTCTCTCATGGCTGCCACAATCTGCGTTCGCTTGATAAATACCTTACGCACTTCCGGATTGACGATCAGGTCCACATAGCGCTGCCGATAGCGCAACTCTTTATCGGAGAACGGATCATATACTACTTTTTTACCGTCTTCCACTTTTTCCTTTACGATTGGCAGAGGCCGGAGCGATTTACTTAACAATTCAATCCTACTGGCATAAATGGTAATCTCACCCGTTCGCGTCTTAAAAACCTTTCCAATGATACCGACGATATCCCCTATGTCCAGCAAATTATAGAGTTGAAATGCTTTTTCTCCCACTTCGTCCTTTTTTAGATAAATCTGGATTTTTCCCTGCATATCCTGGATGTGGAAAAATGCCGTCTTCCCCATAAGCCGGTTGGACATGATCCGTCCTGCCACAGAAACTTCCTGTTCATTCAGATTGTCGAAATTGTCTATTATCTGGCTTGAATTATGTGTTTTAGGGAACTGATGGGGGTACGGTTCGAATCCCAGCTCCCTTATTTTCATTAATTTTTCGCGGCGTTGCAGAATTAACTGATTTAATTCTTCCAAAAACTGGCTCCTCATCTTTAAATGAAAGAAAAAGATAGTTATTTTTTGCATTTTATACAACAGAGAATGTAAACTAATAGGTATTTTGAAACGACTTTAATTTGATGTATCTTTCAGTTTATAAGAGGTGATAAAAAGGGTCTTTGGCGAGTCATTTTTATGTTTTCGATAAGTGGTTTATTTCCCTTGACATTATTTTGGATTCATGCTAAATTTTTTTTCAAAATTAAATTTAAATAATTAAAAAAATTAAAGCTAAATACGAACCATTCCGATAATTCCCACATTGGAATGCTAACAAATTATTTAAAACAAGGAGTACACCGTGAATCAGGTTTTCGTTCGATCTGAACAACTGGCGGATAAAATTCACGACATTAAATTACATATTCCTGAATGGAAGGTGCTTTTTGCTGTCGATGGCAAAATGTCTGTTCCAGAACTGGCTCAATTTCTGGAAATGGATCAGGCGGAGGCAGAGAGTGCCCTCTCCCGTTTGCAGGAAATGCAATTGATAGAGAGTGAAGGCGGTGCGGAAGGACCGGTAGAGGAGATCCGTGAAGCTGCTTCAGGAATTACTGCTCTTGATGAAACATTTGAAGAATTTGAACGGGTTGAATCGAGCGAACCACCGGAAGCGGAGACAATGGAAGAAGAACAGCCGGAATCGACCGGTCCGGAAGAACCGGAATTCACTGAAGAGCAGGAACTGGAACTCCCGGAAGAGCAGGAACGGGAACTTTCTGAAGAACAGGAACCGGAACTCACCGGGGAGGATGAAGGGGGATCCTCTGAACAGCAAGAGCCGGACCTCAGCGAACAGGGGGAAGCGGCAAGTGATTTTCGGGATGAAGTAGACAGGGCATTTGCCGCTGCCGAAGCGGAAGAAGAAGTACCGGAGGAACCGGCAGAACAGGAGTTACTGCAGGCGGATGAAATTGCTGAAGAGGATGAAACAGAACCCGATTCTCCAGAGGAGGAACTGTCTGAAGAAGAAATCTCTGAAGAAGATCTGGCAGGTAAATTTGAAGAACTGAAACTGGATGATGATACTCTGGAAGAGGAAGAGACAGAAGAGACCGAACAGGACCTGGACAGTCTGATCAACGATCTGCTTAAAGAGGAAAGTTTTGCAGATGAGGGCGAAGAAGGACCGAAAATTCTAGATGATGAAGAGATGGCCGAGTGGGAATCTGATGAGCCTACCGATCTGATTGAAGAACCGGAGCGGGAAACAGAATTGCCCGATGTTGAAACTGAAATTCCTGCCGAAACAGAGGAGGAGGCAGTCGAAACCTCCGAAGAAGCGGAGGTTGAGGAATCGACCGAAGAGCAGCCGGAAGAATCGGAAGAACAGGAAGTGATTCCCGCCGCTCCGGAAGGTCAGAAGACTATCCTGGTGGTAGATGACAGTATTGTAATCAGAAAAATGGTTGAGATAGCTCTTGAGAACGAGAACTACAACGTCGTTTCTGTTGGCACCGGTAAGGAGGCATTTGCCTATTTGGATGAGAAAGAGCCGGCCATGGTAATTCTCGATATCATGCTTCCTGATGTGAATGGCCTGGATATATTGAAGACTATCAAGTCCAGCAGTCAGATTCCGGTAGTTATGTTGTCTGCAAAGGATACACCAAAAGAAACCAGCAAGGCCAAGGAGCTTGGTGCTAACGATTTTATTCCCAAACCCTTCAGGGACGAAGAGCTGATTAACAAGATTCACGAGCTGATTGGACAGTAAGTCTGTCTGAAGGGACTCGGACCGATAAAATTTTGTGAATATGAGAATGATTCATCAATTACCATGGTTTGATCCGAGAATAGTAAATCTATGTCAAAAAATGCCACGAACAGTGAAAGCAAGTCTCTTAAGGAAGAGCGATATTCTATAGTCGAAATAAACGGTACTTTATTTGGTATTGAAATTCTGAAATCACGAGAGGTTTTCCCCCTCCCGAAAATTACACCTGTCCCCAACACCAAGTCATCAGTTGTCGGCGTTTTCAATCTACGTGGAGAGATACATCCCCTTTTTGATATTTCCTCTGTCCTGGGAATGGCCGGTAAAGCACTTCAGGATACCGATATGATTGTCCTGCTGGAAAAAGATGAAACGGTGATGGGTATTCTGGCGGACAGGGTGTATGGTGTCCGCATTGTGGGTGATGAAATGATTAAACCGGCGCAGGGCTCAATACCACGGGCTATGGTTGATTATGTTAAAGGCATGATTTCCGATAAATCGACTGAAATTTTTCTGTTGAATGTGGACAGAATTATTTCTGCAATTTTTGAATCACAATTCGGTTACAACTGATAATTGAGGAAGCGAATAATGAGCTGGCTCAGAGTGGGCATCTTGTGGAAATATTTTATTATTACGGGCATTATACTGATGGCAGCAGCGATTTTGATACATTTTTATACCTATTCGGGTACAAAGGATGCCCTGGAATCCCGTCTGGATCAACAACTGAGGAACCTGGCACTGCTGAGCGCAGCTTCTGCAGAGACCAGCAGTATGCAGAATGTAACTGCTGCAGAACCGCTCAGTGATTCTGAAAAATTCCAGCAACTGACCCGCGAACTGGACAAAGAAATTCGCGGAATTCTGGCATACGAACAATTTTATCAGGTGGACAGGATTTCCATTCTGTTTCTGCAGGATGAGACCGCTAAACATGTTTACAGTTCGAGTGAGTCGTTTAATGTGCTGTCGGATGTTGCCCTGTATCCCGAGATGCGCGAAGCCCGTAACAACCGGATGATCCGGCTCAAGAAAGATTATCAGGATGCCGGAAAAGAACTGATGAGCGCTTTTGCCCCGATCACCAATGCATCCGGAAATGTGATCGGCCTATCGCGGGTGGATATAAAAGCAGAAGTTTTCCAGGAGATGATGCCTTCTGCACTAACCAGACTTCTGCTTTTTTTGGCAGCAGCGTTAGTCATTTCATTAATCATCAGTTTTATTTTGTCCCGACTTGTGATTGGTCCAATCGACAGTTTCGTTAGCTTTGTCAACAGGGTTTCTGAGGGGAATTACAAGCTCCGCTACGAAGATCATCCCCAGGATGAAATGGGCAAGATTGCCAATGCCCTGAATGTAATGCTGGAGAAACTTGAGGGCTTGATTGCCACCGAAGCCGACCGGGACCGGCTGCAGGATCAGATAACCAGCCTTTTGCGGATTGTTTCTGCGGCTGCGGACGGAGATTTTACCGTTAAAGCCGAAGTGACGGCGGATACGCTGGGTGCCCTCTCGGATTCGTTCAATCTGATGGTATCGGAATTGAGTGGTCTGATGCGCGATGTTCAGAAGGCATCAGAACGCATTTCCGAATCGACAGTAGAGATTCTGAAAAGCAGTGAGGTGATGTCGGCCGGTGCGAACAAACAGGCAAAAGAGATTGATTCTACCGTCGCCTCGGTTAAGAATATGGCGGATATCATCAAGTATGCTAACGACCGTTCCACCCAGGCTGCCAAAGCCGCCAGCCGGGCAGCGGAAGTAGCTCTGCAGGGAACTGAAATTGTGAAAAGTTCCATTGAAGGGATGCACCGTATCCGGGATACTGTTCAGGATACGGCACGTCAGGTGCAGATTCTGGGACAGAATTCCCAGGAGATCGGAGAAATTCTGGAAGTGATCAGTGAGATCGCTAACCGTACAAACCTGCTGGGTTTGAATGCCACCATTGAGGCAGCACGGGCCAGCGAGTCCAGCCGCGGTTTTGGAGTGGTAGCGGATGAGGTAAGAAGCCTGGCGGAAAGATCCGGCCAGGCGGCTAAAGATATTGCCATACTGGTAGAGAATATTCAGAAGGGAACTTCCGAAGCCGTCAAAGCTATGCAAAATGGAACCCGCGAAGTGGACAAAGAAATCCGCAAGGTCGATGAGGCCGGCAGTGCTCTCAAGGAAATTCTGGAAGTGGTACAGAATTCAGATCATCTGATTAATGAGATTTCAGAATCATTTCAGCAGCAGACTACCACCAGTTCGAATATAACGAGTATCATGGAAAAAATTGCGGATATTGCTCAGGAGACTGCTGAACGTGCTCAAACCTCCAAACAGTTATCCGACGAAATGACCAAATTGTCCGGAATACTTAGCGTCGCTGTATCCCGCTTTAAACTTTCCGGACAGTATAAGACACCAAAATGATGCACCGATTTAATAAAAGGTGAAAAGGATGGATTTAGAACACACGATTGATTTCGAAACTTTTTATTTCTACTCCCTGCTTGAAAATATAAAGAAAAAAGGGCAGAATACTCTGGAATCCTCACTTCAGTCCGATCTGAATGACTTTGTCGAATTCCTGCTCTCCGGATCAAGCCCTCTGGACAGTATTGAGAAGCTGGCACACCGGCAGGGGACAAGTGATATTTCCATATTTTTTGCGGATATCATTGAACGAGTTTTGGAATACCAGCCTGAAAAATCTCTGAATAGAATCGATGAATATGCCCATGATTTTCTTGAGATGTTCAGGGAACTGTCCAAAGATTCTCAATGGAATGAAAAAGCGACTCAGGATCTGACAGAGATAATGCAGAGCACCTCCCAGGAATACGTCGAACCGCAAGAACCTCAACCCGATATTTTTCGCGATTTAACCGAAGTGGATGTTCTGAACTTTGTTCACTCTCAGATTTTTAACCAGATCCGCTCCGTTTTTCAAAAGAATGATCCATCCAGTATCGAATATGTGAATTTGTTGTCTGAAAATATTGAAAAGAAATTACCGGCACTGGACTTCCCGGATTCCTTCAGAATGGATGACAGCCTAAACAGTGTTGTGACTATGCTGGAGAAATTATATAACCCTCCGGCCGAAAGGGAAGTTTTAAAAGATTATCTGAACGATTTCTGGCAGGACATTGACTCCCTGGTAAGGAATCTGAATATATTGGCCACTGATTTCCCGGAAAAATTCCAGGAGTTCTGTAAAGCTGAAAAAGCTGTTTCGGAAGAAGCGGAAACGGCGGAGGAGGAGAGAGTAGAATTATTAACCGACTCCGTTCAGAAAGAAGTACAGCCGGAGAAAC
>JAFGSO010000210.1 GCA_016934605.1 Calditrichota bacterium
GGCGTGTTCAGAAGTGACGGGTATTCCGCCAGTGCATACAGCGCATCTGCATCAATTATCACGGGTTTATCCAAATTTCGCAGAATATCCACTATCGCTTTCTGCGTTTTATCGGCACGTCCCAATCCTGGACCAATGGCCAGCACATCGCACCAGTCCAGCAGAAACTGTACATCCTCATCTTCAGCCGAATCAAGAATTTCCCGTCCATAAGGTCGGGTGATCACTTCTGTCAGCTTCGTTTCCATAATGGGATTGAGTGAGGCAGGAATTCCCAGTATCACCATACCGGCTCCTGTGTATAGTGCAGCCTGAGAAGTAAGGGCGGCTGCACCGGTATATCCAGCCGATCCGGCCAGAATACTCAGTTTTCCGCACATATATTTATGAGCGTCGGGTGCTCGGTCGGGAAGTTCAATATCAGGGGATTCAACTATCTGGATTTTAACGGCGGGATCATTCAGGCGGATTTGAGGAATACCAATATCCACGATATACAGCTCACCCACATATTTTTTAGCCGGATAAAAAACATGACAGATTTTAGGCAGAGCCATCGTCACTGTCATGTCCGCCATCACTACTTCACCTTTCACTACCGGGCTGTCCGCATTCAGTCCGGATGGCACATCCACCGATATCACCGGGCAATTGAGTTTATTGATGAATTCTATTATATCCTTCATGAATCCATAAACAGCACCGGCGATACCGGTACCCAATAGAGCATCCACCACCAGATCAGGACCATTCCGGTCAATCTTGTTCAACTGTTTTTTTTCGGAAATAAATTCAACCGGGATTTCGAGTTTGCGAATAATATCATAGTTTGCCCTGGCATCGCCTTTCAAATCTTCCTCTGCTGCCGCCACAAAGAATTTTACCTTCATGCCAGCATTCCACAGATAACGTCCAATCACATACCCGTCACCGCCGTTATTACCTTTTCCGCAAAAAACATAGACAGTTTCTTCTCCCTCCGGCTCAAACTGGTTCTCTATTACCATAAATGTCCCCTTCCCGGCATTCTCCATCAGAACCATGCCGGGAATACCCAGTTCTTTTATGGCAAAACGATCCATTTCCCTCATTTCACCAGAAGTTACTATTTTCAGCATATCTGCCTTTCCCTCCGGTTTAAATTCCGGGGCGATATTATATTTTCAAAGGATGATTTAAATACATGATATCTGCAATGCAGAAAACTTTAAGGTGACCGGCCAGTTGAAAAATACTCAGTCTACTTCCCGGTAACGTATCAGCTCCAGAGCTTCTTTAACGGTCTGCGTTATTCCCACAAAGAGGGATCTTTGAATAAATCCCGAACCGACAATAATATCCTCCAGGTTCGGTGACTGTGCCAGTGCCGAGATGTCATCGAAACCGATATTACCGGAACAATTAACCCCAATACCCCATTTCCCCACAGCCAGTGCAGCCGATTTTATTTTATCCAGAGCCACAATTTCTTCATTTATATCGGAAGCCGAGGTAAATTCTCTGACATCAAGCTCAACATAATCCACCGACAGTTTACTGATGGCTCTTAATGAGTCTATCTCGGGTCGCACCAAAATCGAAACCGCGATGTCGTTGGCCTGAAAATTCGGAACCATCTGTTCCATTTCTTCCTGGATTGAATTGGGATTCAGAGGTTCTATCTTTCCGGCAACACCGGGTGACACATCCAGGAATGTTACCATATCGGGCTTCAGGGACAGAGAGAGGCGCATGATGTCTGCCTGAATGGGAATCCGGAGATTAAAGAATGAACGGTTCATGTCCTTCAGCAATCGGAGATCTTTTTCCTGAATTCCTTTCTGCGAACCACTGAAGGTGCACACTAATCCATTTGCCCCGGCAGTTTCTGCCAGAATTCCAAAGCGTACCGGATCTATTCCATCGTCATTCATCACAGATCTGATAATGGCCAGATCGTCCAGCAAGATACTTAAACGTTTCATAAAGAAATACTCCCTTTAGATTTTCAAATCTTCCCAGAATGAAATATAATACCGTTGTCCCCGCTGAATAAATTGAAAAAGAACTTCTCCGTTCAGAGGAGGTATGTCCCGTCCACCGTCCAGGGTTAAGGTAAAGGTAATATAATGTTCAATTAGATAGCCCTGCGATTGTTCAGAGGGAGCAGGAAATGAGACGGTATCCGCTGGGGAAATAGTATTCCATACCACATCGAGTGTTCGAAAGTACCTGAACATTCCACCGGTGGTCTGCAGTTCGGTATCCCTCCCCCATTCGATCGGTTTTGGTGGATAGGTATTATAATCGATACTCTTAAAGAGAAAGGTGCTGTCAAGAACTTCACTGTATACCAGTGAATCCTTAAAAGTATAAGCGTACCTGAAATTGATCAGTACCTCTTCCGGATTTTTCTGCTGTGTAATGAGACGTGAATGGGAAGCGTCTTCCTCTGCCAGTGAGGGTGCGAAGGGATTTCGACAGGAATTAAAAAATAGAATAATAAATATAAGGTCAAATAAAATATATTTTTGCATATCAGCGATAGGTGGCTTTGAGAATGGACCAGGTGCTGTCCGCATCGTCCGCTGTGGTCTGAAAATCCTCCCAGTAATAAATATACCACAGCGATTGGGATGAACGGAAAATTCTGAAAATGCTTTGTCCGGTATAATATTCCGTATACAGCTGATTGTTTATTTCAATCTGATAATCAAACTGTACCTGGAGGGTGTCCTGAGATGTTCCGGTTTGAACAGGACCTTTCACGTTATATATTTGTAACATCAGCTCATTCCGCTGACGGTCTGTAATCAGCTTTCTGAAATAGGCGAGTTCATCATCACGGCTCCAGTCCAGCAGACGGTAAGCGGCATCCTGCTGAGGAACAAAATGAAAAGTAATCGGAAAATCCTCCGGATTCACCAGAACCGATTCATAGTAGTTCCAGTTGGGTTCCTGAAAAGCATACTGAAGCTGCTTCAACAAAGAATCCGGATTACTCTGAAGATTACTGATTGGCTGAATAGGAGTCTGAACATCCGGGGGACTGGGCTCCCTGGTATCAAACGGATTTGTACATCCAAGGAATATAAGTAAAATAATGCATAGTATCGTTTTCACAGTATCTGGATTTTACAAAATATTTTACCGATATTCAAAAAGAAATTTTGTGGAGGCTGATTGCCATGGATAAAAGGGAAGCAAAAAAGGAAATTAACCGGCTGCGGGCCGAAATACAGCATTATGATTATCTTTATTATGTTCTCGCTGCACCTGAAATTTCCGATTATGAGTACGATCAGCTTATGAAAAAGCTGGAAGCACTGGAAGAACAATTCCCCGAACTTATTTCGCCGGATTCCCCAACTCGAAGGGTAAGTGGAGAACCAACAAAAATATTTCCTGTGGTATCCCATCGCAAGCCAATGATGAGTCTGGCTAATACCTACAGTGAGGAAGATATCCGGGACTTCGACCGAAGAGTTCGTAATCTTCTTCGGGATAACGAGCCCTATGAATATGTATGCGAATTAAAAATCGATGGCCTTGCCATCAGTATGTTGTATAAAGATGGAATGATGATGAGAGCAGCCACCCGGGGCGATGGTGAACAGGGCGACGATGTGACGAATAACGTCAAAACCATCAGAAGCCTTCCCCTGAAGGTGGTAACCGGTGATGCGGCGCTGGAAAACCTGGAAGTACGCGGTGAAGTATATTTTAATCGCGCGGATCTGAGCTCACTTAATCAGGAAAGAGTTGAAAATAACGAGATTCCTTTTGCCAATCCCCGCAATGCTGCTGCTGGATCTTTAAAGCTGCAGGACCCTCGCCAGGTTGCCAAAAGACCTTTGAAGATATTCTGCTACTGGATAGAGTCGGTGGTAGAATCACAAAAAATCAGAAACCATATTGAAGGTTTGGATATTCTTCGTCAACTTCATTTTCCCGTGAATACTCATTATATATTGTGTAAAAATATAGATGAAGTAATACGATTCTGGAGTGAATGGCAGAAGAACCGCTACTCCGTTCCTTACGATATTGACGGCATCGTGGTGAAAGTGAACAGTTATGAACAACAGCAGCGCCTGGGCAGCACCGCCAAGAGTCCTCGCTGGGCCATCGCATTCAAGTTTGAGACCGAGCAAACCGAAACCACTCTCCGTGAAATCGTCTGGCAGGTTGGTCGCACCGGAGTGGTAACGCCGGTGGCTTTGCTGGAACCGGTTAAACTGATGGGTTCCACCGTCAGCAGGGCCACTCTTCATAATGTAGAAGAACTTCAGCGCCTTGATGTGAGAATCGGAGACAAGGTGATTCTTGAAAAAGGGGGAGATGTTATTCCCAAAGTGGTGCGGGTAGTGTTGGAAAAACGGCCGCCGGATTCGCAACCTTACCTCATCCCTGACACATGCCCGGTCTGCGGATCGAAGCTGATACGTCAGCCGGGGGAAATAGCTCTTCGCTGCGAGAATGTTGCCTGTCCCGAACAGGTAGCCCGGCGCATCGAACATTTTGCCTCCCGTCGTGCCATGGATATTGAAGGTCTGGGAGAAAAAGTGGTTGAACTGCTGCTGAACAGCAAGCTGATCCGGGATTACGGCGATCTTTATTATCTGGAGAAGGAAAAGATAGCCTCTCTCGAAAGAATGGGAGAGAAGAGTGCAGAAAACTTGCTTGCTTCACTGGAAGAAAGTAAGAATAAACCACTATCCCGCCTTATTTTTGCACTGGGAATTCCCTTTGTTGGCGAGGGAGCGGCCCGTCTTCTGGCGGTTAATTTTCAATCAATTGACAACCTGACAGAGGCATCTGCCGGGGAAATGGAAGAAGTTGAGGGAATCGGTGAAAAAACAGCTCAGAGCGTGGTTTCATTTTTCAACCAGAAAGAAAACATCGAAGTTATTGAGAAATTAAAACAAGCCGGTATAAATTTTTCTGGAACTGGTACTGTTTCCAGAACCAGCGGACAGTTTGCGGGGAAAACATTTGTCTTCACCGGTTCCATGGAGAGGCTTTCGCGGAATGAAGCAGCCGAAAAGGTCCGGCAGAGAGGCGGAATTGCTACTAACAGTGTGAGCAGCAAAACCGATTTTGTTGTTGTTGGGAAAGATCCTGGATCTAAATACCAGAAAGCACAGCAGCTCGGCATCCGCATCCTTAGCGAAGAAGAATTTTTGAGAATGCTGGGAGAGTGATAAGATTAAGTATGAAGGATTAAGGATGAAATCTGAATTCTGGAACCTGATTCCATTACCATTACGCTTTACCTTAAAAAACTCAATCATAACTGAAACAATCTCATAGGTAATCCATGCTGCCCAGAGCCAAAATCAGGGAAGTTCTGACGATTCTGCAGAATCACTATGGTTCTACTACCACCGCTTTGAGATATAACAACCTTTTTCAATTGCTGGTAGCTACCATTCTCTCGGCTCAAAGTACCGATAAACAGGTCAATAAAATTACAGCAGATCTGTTTGATGAATATCCCGATGCCGAATCGTTTCTAAAGCTCTCGGAAAATGAACTGGAAAAGCGGATAAAATCGATTGGATTGTATAAAAACAAAGCCAAAAATATATTGAAAGCCGCAGACAAACTGGTTAATGACTTTGGGGGTAAAGTGCCGGATTCCAGGGAAAAACTGATGGAACTTCCCGGGGTGGGCCGTAAAACAGCGAATGTGGTTCTCAGCATCGGCTTCCGGCAGGATGCCATTGCGGTGGATACACACGTTTTCAGAGTATCTAACCGTATCGGCCTGGCAGAGGCGGATACCCCCAAGAAAACCGAAGAACAGCTGATGAAAAATATTCCCCGTTTTCATTGGTCCAACGCGCACCATTGGCTCATCTGGCATGGCCGACAGGTGTGCAAAGCCTCACGTCCTCTCTGCTCAGAATGTCCCCTAAAACATTATTGCCTGTATTATCAGGAGTTAAAACCATCTTCCTGAACAAATACATTTTTCCGTTTTAAGAAAACCTTTTAGTTCAAAGAGTTTCTTTTGCACACAAATTTTATTGACAAGTCGGTTAAGAAAAGCTATATTAATAGCGGAGTTGAATTTTCCCTGAGCTAACAAATTTTTCGGGAAGCCGTCCATGAAAACTGCGGTATTCCTTTTTGGGCTGGTAATGATACTTTGCTTTCTGCGGAATCCTGATCCGCTTTATGGTCAGGAGTCGGATGTTCTGAGTTCTCTGGAGGACCTTGAAAATCCGGAAGAAGCAGATGATGCGGAGTGGCTCGAAAAATTATGGGAGCTGCGAGAAAATCCCCTTAATCTGAACAGCGCTTCCCTGGGAGAACTGCTGCAGCTTCCTTTTTTGGATATTATTACTGCCAGGAAAATTCTGAAATATAGAGATACCCGCGACTTCTTTTCAAATATAAGGGATCTGCTTGCTATTGAAGGACTCTCAGAAGAAATAGTTCATGCCATCCAGCCGTTTGTAACAGCAAAGCCTGTTTCACTTCCGGGATCTTTTATTTATCGTATTCAGGTTCGAACTGAAATTCCCCGACGATTGGGATACCGGAGCCAGATATACCGGAATCCGTTTTACATTCAGCAACGCTTACTTTTCCAGACACGATACAACATTTCCGGAGGGATCATCTGGGAGAAAGATGCCGGCGAGCCCGATTACTTTGATTACGGAAGTTTTTACCTGCATTATCATCCTCCCGGAAAAAGATTTTCCATAATTGCCGGAGACTATTATCAGAAGATTGGAACAGGTCTGATCAGCTGGTCTCCTTACGGCTCACCGCTATCCATCCAGGGACCCAATCCCTTTCATTCCGGTGGTCAGGGTAACAGGTCCACCCGCGAAAGCGGATTTTTTAGAGGCATTTCTTTGAATTATTCACCGATTCCGGGACTGAACATCCGTTTTTTCTATTCCCGTAATCAACTCGATGCAAGCAGAGATAAAATTACGGGTGAGGTAACCAGTCTCTATCTCACAGGGCTTCACAGAACTTCCGGAGAGCAGGAAAAGAGGCGTTATGTGACGGAAAATGTCACAGGATTTACAACAGAGCTAGATTATTCCTTCATCAATTTTGAGCTGGCACATCTGTATTTCCGTTATGAACCGGTGGTCAAATTTTTGGGCTCCGGTATCTCTTATACCAGTATCATAAACCGTTTTACCGGCGCAAATCTGAATGCAATCTCCGAACTCGCTCTGAAAGATCTGAAAATTCCGGCATTTTTTCACTGTAGCAGTTACCGGGATAATCAGGCAAATTGGAATTTTATTGCTTATTATTTTCATCCACATTATTCAACTTTTCACGGGAAAACGATTGGCGGTTTTCAGGCTGAACCATCCAATAAATCCGGGACGGCCGCTGTCTGGCAATACAGACCTGTCAAGGGTTTTATGGTAGGGGCCGTGGCACATTTTTATCGCGAAAATAAGTCACCGGATTCAAATCCTTTTACCGCACAGAATTATACTGCGGAAATTGTCCTGAAAAGGTGGAAAAATGTTATTAAGCTTCAGTGGCGCCGCACATACCGCCCGTTGTCGGGCGAACAGGAGTATAAGAAAAGCGATGGTTTAAGAATCAGTCATGAAACAGAAATAGAAAAGATGATCCGTCTTGTAAATCGGGTCGATTTGCGCTGGATAAATCCGCTGGTTACAGAATCCGGATTTTACGGAATGAGTTTTTATCAGCAACTCGAACTGTCTAAGCCCAGTTGGTCCGCCGCGGTCAGATGGTCCGTCTTCGATATACCGGATTATGAAATGAGAATATATGAATTTGAAACTGATCTGCCCGGATCAATCCGCTCAGTTTTGCTCAACGGGAATGGATATAAGCTTTTCCTGATTTTACGGTTAAAATTCGGCCGGAGTGTTCAAATGGATTTTAAATATCAGCAACGTTATTATCCGGATGAAACCACCATTGGCTCAGGAGCAGACAGTTTTCCTAAGCCCCGCATACATGAGCTCAGGTTTTCAATCATCTGCAGGAGGTAAAAAAGGGAAATGGTGACAACCTGTCACCCCGGTTTATGCTCAGGTAAATCCTCTCCGACCGGATCCACAGGATCCGGCGGAAGTTCCCGAAGAACTGCTTCCAATAGTGGCAAATTTCGAAACCAGTTTCTCCGTATGTCGGCTGTCGCAATGCGGACATTCCACATTATTACTGTTTGCCAGAGACACCAGCTCTTCGAATTCTTCTCCGCAATCCCGGCAGCGGTACTTAAATAATGGCATTCTTTAAAACCTCATTATTCCTTTTAATCTAATCATATATTGAATTCAATAATCGGCAGAAAGTTACAAATTTTTTAAAATTGGTAACGGATTTTTTTGCGCGGATTTCAATGAAAGTACAACCATATCAGCTCCGGAAACTTCTGAAAAATGAATATTATACTTCAAAATTGCACCAGAAATGTCATCCGGGACTTTATCCGCTTATGCAACCAGCATGGCATGGCAGGCCGACAAACTGGCAAGCTTGTAATTTTGTTCTCCTGTTTTGCAGACCGCTTTCTTGATTCTGGCTTCTTGATCCGTGTACCAAGACGCCTTTCCCGCTCCTGTATCCTGATTCCTGAATCCTTCCCTTATGTCCAAAACTTTAGAGGGATCGAACATATCTGCTGTATTCCACCTTCCAACATCGATTCATAACCACCTCAAGCCCTGCAGATAGCGCTTTCTGCGCCGCCCTCTGATTAATAACTCCCAGCTGCATCCAGACCGCGCGAGCCCCAATCTGTATAGCTTCATCGATAATCGGCAAAACCATATCAGATTTTCGGAAAATATCAACCAGTTCAATTTCCTCGGGGATATGCTTGAGGGTCGAGTAACTGGTTATGCCCAGGACAGTCTCATAATTTGGATTAACCGGAAAAACCTGATAACCGTTCCGCAGCATGTGAGTAGCTACACCAAAAGAATCTCGCGCGGGATTATCTGACAGGCCGACCACAGCAATTTTCTGATAATTTTCGAGTATATGGATAATTCGGCTGTTTATTTTTTGGTCATTCATCTCAGTAATTCTCCTGATAGGTCAGAATGTAGTAATTTAAGCTTATGAACCCAACTGGATATTTTTTCTCAATAATTGACCCATTCAAGGACAATCTCGAGGCCAGGATAACATTTCGGTTTTATATTCCATATGAATGAGCTTCATAATAGAAATTTTCAATTTTTTATTTTCACACGGAACGAAAAAGTAATAAATTGATTGCAGAAAATACAATCGGAGATATTATGTCTGATTTTCCCGAGTTTGCACGTCTTGTATCGATTATGCATCGTTTACGGCAGGAATGTCCCTGGGACAGGAAACAGACTCATCAGTCACTGCGTCAGTATATCCTGGAAGAGGCTTATGAAACTGTGGAAGCAATCGATAATGAAGACTGGGAGGAGTTGAAACGGGAACTGGGAGACCTGATGCTTCAGATCGTTTTTCAGGCAAAAATAGCAGAAGAGAAAAATCTTTTTGACCTGGAAGAGATCGCTAAGCATATCAATGAAAAACTGATCCGGCGACATCCCCATGTATTTGGAACGGTACAGGTTCAGGATGAGTTTGATGTAAAAAATAACTGGGAACAGATAAAAATAAGTGAGGAAGAAAGGAAATCGGTTCTGCAGGGAGTTCCGCGTAATCTTTCAGGGCTGCTTCGTGCACAGCGGATCCAGGACAAAGCAGCACAGGTCGGATTTGACTGGCCTGAGATTAATGGAGTTATTGAGAAAATAAGGGAAGAGGTTGAAGAAGTTTCCAGGGCCATTGACGGTAAAAATCCGGAGGAGATAGAAACTGAAGTTGGAGACCTGCTTTTTTCCGTAGTCAATCTGGCACGTTTTCAGAAAATCAGTGCCGAAGATGCTCTACGCCGAACTATCAACAAATTTATCGCAAGATTTCAGTACATCGAAAAAAAACTGGCCGAAAAGAATGTTTCAATATATGAGTCATCCCTTGATGAGATGGATAAACTATGGGAAGAGTCTAAAAATATATAACAGGTGGCGCAGTCTGAGATGATAGTAAACTTCACAGGATTTCTACTTGCCCTGATTATTGTGATGCACATCTGGATGATCTTCATAATCTACCGGATGAGTGTGGGTTCCATGCTCTCGCCACTCTACGTCTATCTGAATTTTCTGATGATTCTGGTGGAAATCAGCACTCTCCTCTTCATGACATATAAATTGATTCCATACTCAGATACAATTATCAAGGTTCATTTTATTGCAGAAGTGTTTGTCCCCCCAATTTTGGTGTATCTGACTCAGACATATATTTCCGGATCGAAGATACCGCGTTTCACACCAATTAATATATCATTTTTTGCCATTAGTCTTGTTTTAAGCGGGCTTGCTCTGGTTGATTTTTTCATGGAGGGGATCATTCTCCATCAAAATATAATTTTCCCTGAATACACCGTTTTCTACTGGTGTGTGGTTATTTATTTTTATTTCACCTTCATTTTTATTCTTATTGAATTTCTGAAAAAATATCAGACAGAGAAGAGAGAAATCGATCTCAATAATATTAAATTTATTCTGGCTTTTGTGATCCCCATTAGTCTTCTGTCCTTTACGGTATTGAAGCTAATGATCCTCTGGGAGGTTCTGCACCCACTACTGTATATCAATTACCCGGTTTTGAGTCTTCTCATTTTTTCGATTGCTTTAAAACTGCAGATGGTCGATTTCGATGAATACACGGCTCGTACTTTTTCATTTTTCTTGCTTACCGGGCTCTTATTGTTCCCATTTTCCTATTTAGTCCCGACCGTGGATAAAATGCTGTATCTGCTGGCCGTGCCTTTTTTTCTGGGATTGTTATTTATTTACCATATTACATTGAAATTGATTCTGAACAGGATTCAAAAAAATACACCGGATTCGGAGTATGACCTGGAAGATGAGCTTGAGACTCTGCTCAGTGAGACAGAAAAGTACATCGATAACCAGGCACTGGCACAGTTTATCGGTGAATTGTCCTTGAAAGTTTTAAAATGCACTAAATCTGCAGTTATTCTGTCACGCTTCGATATTAAACCCTATCAGACAATTTATCTTAACGGATTCGACAGAGAGGAACTGGACACGTTAATGGGCACTGCCAATTCACCATTCATTGAAACCCTGGAATTTAACCGGAGCATTATCAATAAATTTGAATTATCACAAAATTCCGGCCTCTATCAGACCATGGATAAATACAATATTTACCTGGTAATTCCCATGACGATGCAGAGCGCACTTTTAGGATTCATTCTTCTCGGTGGAGAACGTAAATATTTCCGGATCACCAGAAAAGATTTGAAATTTGCCAGGTTTTTATCCATAAAGGCATCGTATGCCTTTCACAATATTCAGGAAATACAGAAAATGGTACAGTCTCAGAAGATGGCCGGACTGGGAACAATGGCTTCACAACTGGCTCACGATTTTCAGTCTTTTATTACACTGGTCAAGCTTCAGAGCAAAGACAATGAACCGCTTCAGCAACATGCTTCTCACATGGAAAAACTGGTTAAGGATTTACTGCATTATTCCAGACCAAAGGAGCTTCATTTGACTCCGGTAAATATCCATGAATTGATAGAAATGAGTCTGGATATGATAGAAATACCCCCATCCATTCAGATCGAAAAACATTATTCCGATAGCGTTCCCAGGATAAATGTTGATATCGATCAGATGAGGCGGGTATTTGTTAATCTATTTGAAAACAGTATTAATGCCATGAAGAATAAATCCGGCCGGATAAAAATTTCCATAAAACCGCTTCGGCCGCTGTCAAATTTCCGCCGGAATACCTGGCTGTATATAGAGATACTTGATGAGGGGGAGGGTATACCGGAGGAATTTCTGGAAAAAATATTTGAACCATTCTTCACCACGCGAAAAAATGTGGGCGGAAGCGGAATGGGTCTGGCAATCACCAGACAGATTATTTCCAGTCACAAGGGGTTCATTGATGTCACCAGTAAGCAAAATAAGGGAACAATTTTCAATATTCGACTTCCCTATGTGCGATAGAGGTTTTAAGAATGGATAATCCGAAAAAAATACTGATCGTTGAAGACAATATTATGTGGGCAGAAAGTTACCGGCGCTGGATAGGTGATGATTATGACCTGCAACTGGCATTTAACAAAACAGATGCGCTGGAACGTTTTGGTGGATTTATGCCCGACCTCATTATTCTGGATCTTGGACTGCCCAACATCGAGGATGGTCTTAAGATTCTGGATGAGTTTACCGGGAGGGGCCACGACAGTAAAATAATAGTTGTGACTTCTTTTAAGGATCATCAGTATGCTCTGGATGCTCAACGCCGTGGTGCCTATTCCTATTTTTCCAAAGGAGAAAATATTGAAGAAGAACTTCCACATCTGATCAAACAGGCCCTTCGGATGCTGAAACTGGAGCGAGAGAATTCTGAACTGCGATCGAGGTTAAAAGAAAATTACCAGTACGATAATATCGTGGCCATAAGCCATTCCATGCAGCAGATACTGAATCTGATTGAAAAGATAAAAGATAGCAGCGAGCCTGTCCTGATCACCGGAGAGTCTGGTGTTGGTAAAGAGGTCATAGCCAGGCATATCCATGAACGAAGCGGACTGGATAAACAGAAATTCGTGGCCATAAACTGCGCGGCTCTCCCGGCTAACCTTCTGGAAAGTGAGCTTTTCGGATATGAAAAAGGAGCATTTACAGGCGCTTATCGGACAACCCGCGGCAAGTTGGAGCTGGGACAGGATGGTTTTGTTTTCCTGGATGAAATCGCAGAGATGCCCCCTGAAATTCAGGCTAAATTACTGCGGGTACTGGAGCAGAAAAAATTTTTTCGTTTGGGCGGAGAAAAAGAAATAGAAACCAATTTCAGACTTATTACCGCTACCAACAAACACCTGCCATCCCTTATAGAAAACAGGAAATTCCGGGAAGATCTTTTTTACCGCATAAATGTTATCCCCATCCATATTCCACCATTGCGGGAACGACCGGATGACATCCCGGCTCTTATTCATCATTTTATGGAAAATTTCTGCGAAGAAAATAACCTGGCATTACCCCACATCACCAGTCGTACTGTAGCTTTTCTGTCCCATCTACGCTGGGAAGGCAATGTCCGGGAACTGGAAAACCTTTTAAAAAGACTTATCATTACCGGAAACGAAACCATCGATATTGCTGACCTTCCGCCCGATCTGATCGAGCAATCGGACAATTTTCTGGATAAAGCTCTGGCCAATGAATTAACTCTCGAGGAAATTTCCCGTATTTATGTAAAAATGGTACTGGAACAGAAGAACAATAACAAAAAAGAAGCCTGTAAACTTTTAAATATCAATTACCGGACACTGATGGCTAAATTAAAAGGCTAAAATAAATTGCATTTTTTACAAATCAAGTTTCGGGCAATTGCAAATACTGCAATCTAATCAGGCAAAAAACACTACTAATTGTATAATAAACATATACTAAGCTTTCGTAATCCCACTATCTTATTGTTTTATATCAGGATATAGTCTCAAATAAACTGGCAAGCTATTTGATGTATACTTCCTGTCAAATAATGAAAGGAGTATCGTCAAATGAGAGTTGTTGTTTATGAAAACACCATGGACCGCGCCAAACTTATCCGGGATCTGCTCAGTACCTATCGATATAAAACCTACATAAATACCGATCGGCAGATTTCACTGAATTCAATTAAGGATATTAAACCTTCACTAATGATAATAAACGTGGACAATCCGTCACATATGGAATTGCTGGATAAAATACAGCAAAACAGCCAGTTTAATCAAATTCCGGTAATCCTGATATCCAATGTAAATTCAAGTGGAGTCCTCAGGAAATATAATCAGCTGAACCATGTCGATTTTCTGGTCGAACCATTTAAAATAAAGAATTTCCGCCACATGGTGGAAAGATGGATTACCTTCCGTAGCGTTTACGTCAATTAACGGTTTTCACTCCTCCACAGGCGCCGTTATGTTTTCCTCTTCGGATTCATCGGCGCCTTCGTTTTTCAATTTTTGACCCCCGTAAAGAAATCTTTTAAATAACCTGTTAAATGTTGTCCATTCACTCCCCGGCAATTTATCGTAGTGGAGGATGCGTTCCGCAGCATTTACCTGCATGTCCATAAATTTCATCAGACTGAAAACTATCGCTTCCAGGGACATGGCTTTCACTCCCGGATCATCATTACAGAAACTGTTTTGAGAAGAAATAATATGTAGCAAATGCAGCTTCAGACGATCCGGGAAATTTTCTATCTCATCAATTTTTTCATGAACTCTGGAAAGAGCCAGATAGACATGACCCAGAAGCCGTCCGGATGTGGTATAATCAATGAATCCGTCACGGCTGAATTCAGTTGGTACTCCCACATTATGAATAATTACTGCCGTCTTTAGAAGTTCTCCGTCAAGCTGCCTGTAATGCATACAGATGGCATCTGTAATATCCATCAGACAAACCAGATGTTCAAGATTGCCATACAGATAATTATGATGCCACAGCTTTCCCGAGGGCATCTTAACGTACTCTTCCACCGGAAAACCATCTTCAAAAACCAGAGTAAGCAGCTTCATCAGGTATGGACAGGTAATGGAGTCCAAATGGGTCTGGAACTTCTGTAATAATCCGGAAATATCTTTTCGGCTGCGTGGGAGTAAATCCTGACAGGAATCGGCCTCATCGGGACGGATCCTCCTTATTTGTAAAATGTTCAGTTCCTTGAAATTCTGATACCACTGAATCTGACCACGAATTTTTACAATCTGCCCGGTTTTCAGCCTTTCGAATAACGTCTCGGCATTTTTCCAGGATTTTGCAGACAGCCGACCACTGGTGTCACCCACTTCCAGTTTTAAATAGGGTTCACCACTCTTCTTATACTTCAATTCTTTTCTGCGAATAACACAGTAACCAACAAATTCCTCACCTACAGAAAGATACTTCATCCCCTGCGATGACATGATTCTCCCTCCCCGTTGCTTTATTTTACTGGATTTATCTGAATATAGCGAATTTGAAGATAAAAGAAAACAGGAATATTGAGTCTGTATATTATTTTTTTTCTCTGCGGTCTCTGCGAACTCTGCGTTTATACTTTCAGGCTTATTGAATAGGGCCAATGGTGAGGATACAGGATTCAGGAGTCAAAACAGTCTGCAGTCTCCAGTTGGCAGTTTGCAGTCGGCAGTCGGTTAAGAGGCTCAGGGGCACATGGCAAATAGAGATTGGGATATAGGTTAAAGGAGCAAAACTTACGTCCTGAAATAGGCTGACAGTTTTTTTCAAATTAACCCAGGAGGAGTCAACCTATGAGTCGGACAGTTATACGTTACAGTTTAGCATTTCTGCAGAAAGCAGGATCCATTAGCCAGTATTCAGTATCTAGCAATCAGAAGTCAATCAGTAGTTGAGAGAACGCAGAGATCAGTCCCGGTTTAAACGCCATTTTTATGGCAAACGGGATGAAATTCATCCAAAATTTCAAACGCAGGAAGAAAAGAGTCGTCGGGCAGCCAAAGGCTAGAAGCTAGAAGCCAATAATCAGCAACCAATCGCCAAAAGGTTTTCTAAAATTGTATTGCTCCGGGAAATATTCTTTCTTTCATTTGAAATCAATTTAGCTGAAAGAATCCGCCAGATGATCAGGATCGGAATTATTTCTGACACACATAATAAATTGCCCTCAGAGGTTTTTTCTCTGTTTCGCCAGGTGAACCATATATTTCATGCCGGAGACATCGGTAATCTTTCCATCCTGAATCAGCTGTCTTCCATCGCTCCTGTCCATGCCGTATATGGAAACACTGACGTATACCCTCCGGGGTCAACTCTTCCATCCAGACTGGCTATCCGGCTGGATAATATTCACTTCATGATGCAGCACGATATTGGTTCAATTTCTTCGTTTTACCGGAAGATCCGAGGTAATGAAGTTGAAATCATTCCGGATGTTGTTATATTCGGACATACTCATGAGCCACTGATAAAGAAGCATCAAAACATTTTTTTTATGAATCCGGGAAGTGCGGTTTCCCCTCGAGGCGCTCCTTATGGGACGGTTATTTTACTTGAAACCTCGGATGGACTGCTTGTCCGGTCTGATATTGTACAACTGCAGGAATAGGAGATTAATATTACCTGAAAGAAAAAAAGCCCGAAACTTCAAGAGTTCACGGGCTGAGGATGGGCGGGTATCACACAAATATTAGGCGTAAACCTCGTTCTCGTTGCATTTGCAGACTTTAACATTTCTTACTTCATATTTCCAGCTCTGGCTTTCCTCAGAAAAATAAGCCCTTTCTTTTTTTACAAACGAGTAAACGTCTCCGCATACAGCACAGCTTAAACCTGTTTTCTGTGCTTTTGCAACTTTAGAAGCAAAATCCTGTTTTTTTGCCATTTTTTATCTCCCGGATATTTTCAATTATTTATATTTCACGATTTATATGATGATTCCTATAAATTGTTTCACTGAGTAGGTAAAGATTCAATGTCCCGGTTTTCATCTTCCGTTTGCTGGCGATAAACGGCTATTTTATTGGGACCCAGTAGTCTTGAATTCTTAATAGACTCATCACCAAGCTGTATCATTGAATCAACATCATCGGTTATGAATTTTTTTGGTAGAATACCCATATTAACATAGAAATCGATTGCCTGACCTTCCGCCCAAATTTTCTTTTCGGTAAGTTTATTCATTATTTTTTCCGCCACTTTCAGAGTTTCCTGCTCATTATTTGACGAGCGGATCACTGCAAAGGTATCTGTTAAAAGCCGGAAAATATAATCAGAGTCGGAGAGATTTGGCAATACCAAAGATAAAAATTCCTGTAAAGTTTTCACGCGGATTTCAGGATCGTTTTCTTTGGCCTGATAATAGAGTTTTATAAAGATCATGTTCACCGGGTAACCCAGGCGTGAAGCTCTTTTAATTTCCTTCGGCAGAATAAACCTGAAGGCATTCATATTTTCGATTCTGGTTTCTTCATCCTTATAATTCATGGATTTCAGGCTGTCCAGCGTTTGCGTGGTAAGATACATGGTGGCAGCCTGGTTACATATGGTCTGCAAAATCCGTTTATGCTGTTCCTTGAAATTTCTGGGACGATAGCTTTCCAGACATAAAACAGCGATAATTTTATTATCTGCAGCCAGAGGGAGTGCCAGAAGAGAAAGATATTCTCTGGAAGGCGTTTCACTGGTTCCGAATCTGGGTACATAATTTTCTTTTTGGGAAAAATCATCAACCAGCAATGTCTGATTTTTCCTCATCACCCATCCAACAATTCCCTCATTGATGGAGAACAGCCAGGCCGGTTTCAGATTTCCGGTTCCCCCCTGAATATTTACGATCTGACCCTGTTTTTCATTAATTTTTCTTGAAACCGAAATCCGGTCACACGGCACAATATCAGGTAGCTTTTTAACTAGATATTCCCACAATTCATGCACTGACTGTATCCTGTTCATCTGCTGGCTGACATCAAAGAGTACATTTGCCAGCCAGTTTTCCGATTCATATTCATACAGTTTATTGCTGCCAAAAAGCTGAATGGTGATCAACTGTCCAAAATGTTTCAGTATTTCCAGATCGTCATTACTGTATGCTTCTTCCACGCCGCTGTCAGCACAAAGTACCCCAATAATTTTATCGCTGAAATATATGGGAACTGCAGCGAATGAACGGGAAGGATTTTCATTAATTTTATAATAGGGAAGAATTTCCGGTCCATCCGGAAGGTGGTTTTCGATCAGAGGATTTCGATTCCTCAGCACCAGACTAGGTAGCCCTTTATAAATATCAATATTATTCTGAGGAATGATCACATCGGGGAAATCACTTACCCGGTAACGTATGGTAAATTCTTTTTTATTATAATTAGCGAAAAGTAATATCACCGTATTGGAAACAAGTACTTTTTTGACCAGCTGCAGGGTACTCTCCAGAAACTTCTGAAAAAGATCTTCCACATCCTGATCGTTTTCAATCTGAAGCCAGTCCTGTCTTGTCTGGATTGTCTCTTCCAGATCAAGTTCATCTTCACTGCCGGGTTCTTCCGTTAACATGGTCTGATACTGAAGAATGATGAATGAAATGAGAGCAAGTGCAAAAAGGACTTTGAAAAAAATCCATCCAAAGGAATGCGGGAGCAGTGCCAGAATAAAAAGCAATACCGTTCCCACCAGTATAATCAGATAGCGGTTTTTTTCGGAAATTCTCTGGAAATAATCGGTGAACATGGAATTCTTAATATTTAATGTGGAAGAATATAGAAAATTTCCCGCCACATTTCCAGTCGATTTTCCGAAAAGAGAGGATAAAACTAAATGACTTGGCTTATAAGGGGACTATTTTTGACCACTCGTTTGCTGAAAACCTTCCTGATTCACTCGTGAGGAATCTGCAATCGATTGTTCGCGCGAACGATCCTTACCGTCTTCAGTAACCGCCTCATCTTCTGCAATGGCACCAGACCGGGGGCTTGAGGAAACTCTGGGGACGGCGTTAATGACCGGGCCTCTGGAACCATCTGCATCCTTATTTCCGGAATCCGAAGAATCATCCAGTACCAGAAACAGACCGACAGTTGCCAGAACAATAGCTGAGCCCATGGCCGGCAATTTCCAGTTGGACAGGATGGGAGGCATAAAATGGCTTCTGGAAGGGGGATTAAAAATCTGCTGATGTAATTTTCTTTCAAATTCTGCTGATGTATTAATCTGTGGAAGCTTTTTCAGGCTATCCTGAATAATTTTCATCTGTCTCAATATTTCCCGGCATTGCAGACAGATTTCAAAGTGATCATCAAGTTGCCTTCGTTGTTCAATTGGTATGTCACCATCGATGTAATCGGAAAAACTAGTCTTTAATTTGTCACAGTCAGCCATAGGCAATCCTTTCTTGATTTTCACACTTATCGATTTGGTTCGGTTTCATATAAAAATTTCAGGTCTTCCTGGAGTTTCAGTCGACCCCTGTTCACACGGGATTTTACAGTGCCGAGGGGTATGTCCAGAATCTGGCTGATTTCTTCGTAAGCAAAACCCTGAATGTCTCGAAGAATGATAACCTCTCTGAACTTGGAAGGAAGTTTTTCGATGGCTTTCTGAATGATATCCTCCTGAATTGTACTGTCAACTTTTTTCTCCGGACTATGTGATTTGTCCGGAATATCATAATCCCGTTCCTCATTGACGAAATTGCTGACGGAGAATATCTTGTGGCGTTTTCGGCGTCTCAGTTCGGTTTTTGCCAGGTTTCCCGCAATCGTATAAACCCAGGTGGAAAATTTTGCAATCTCTTTATACATATGTTTGTTCTTATAAACTCTTAAAAACGTTTCCTGCACAATATCTTCCGCATCAGTCCGGTTACCAACAAAGCGGTACACAAAATTTAACAGTTGATCTTTGTAGCGCCGAACCAGGATATCATATGCCTGAACGTCTCCTAATTGAAACCGGGCAATTAATTGTTCATCCGAAACAGTTGATTTTTTATCATCTTTTGTTTTTGTTATCATGAAATAACCGAATTTTTAACGTTAACATTTTAAGCAGGTTCCAGTAAATTTCTCTCAATTTAAAATTTTATGAGTGAGTATGTCAAGAACAATCTTGGGTTCTAAAGCATTATTTTTCAATTCTCTATCTGCTTCGAGCAGGCAGTGGAACACGTTTTTCAGCCGAAAAAAATTCCAGTATTTCAATTGTTGACGGTATTCGTCGAGATATTTAGGATATACCTTCAGCTCACGGGCAAGTTTGTCTGATCGGGATATACCGGCACGTAAATATCCATACATACGGAATAAAATCGAAAAATGACGAATCAGTTGAAAAAGGATTTGCTGAGAAGAAATTCCGCTTTCCAGAAGATTATGCATCACAAAAGAAGCTTTCTCGCGATCTCCCATACCAATTAAACGGCTGAGTTCAAAAACATCCTGAGTCGCATAAATACTGGCAATTTGTTCAATATCCTCAGCCGAAATGGTCTCTCTATCCTCATAAAAATGAGCGATATTATAAATCTGACTGGTAAGATCAGACAATTGAAATCCCACCATAAATGTCAGGACATCGATGGCATCAGGTTTAATTGTTTTTCCATATCCGGCAAATTCTCTGACAACAAATTTTTGCAGATCATCCGGACGCAAGGGGAGCAGGTTGATCGTCTGGAAAAGGTCTTCCAATTTTTTAAGACGACTCTGATACAAGCTGGAAATCGAAGTTTGTAATACCAGGCAAATATCATGTGCCGGTTTCTCCAGATACGGTGTGAGTCTTTCCAAATCTTTCTGTTTCAAAGAATCTGCTTCTTTCAAAATAATCAGTTTTCTCCGAGAGAAAAGTCCCATGCCCGAGAGCAGTGCAATTACCTCATCGATATTATTATCGTCCGCGTGACGAATAAAATAATTCAGTTCCGGTTCCGGCTTATCCAGAAATTTTTTCCTCAGTCGTTTCAAGAAATCATCGGCCAGGTACTGTTCCTCGCCAAAGAGCAGATAGACCGGCTTGATAGATGATTCTTCAATATTTTTTATTGCCTGCTGATAATAAATCATGGTCCTAATCTAAATCACTTTCGGATTTTTTCTCTTTATGATATGCTTTCTTAATAAAATAAACTAAACCACCCCAGACAACCAGCAATGTAAATATCATCATACCAATGGCCGCGGGTTCCATATCACTGCTCCTCTTTTTTTAACCTGCGAACAATAATTCCATTTAAAGCCAGCAGCAGAGCTACTACCAGCATCCACTGGGCGATACACGTTCCCAGAGAATCTGCCTGAAATGGATTATACCAGCCACCTGGATTCCAGCCAATAGATTGAAACAGCCACCATAATATGAGCAGAATTCCTTCAATCGGAATCAGATATTTGATTATGTAATTAAACCAGTAGCCTGAACGCAGGTCACCCTCGACAATATTTACATATTCCTGACGGAATTTATTCACTCCGAATGAAATAACGGCAATGGCAAAGAACAGACCGCTAACTATCAATCCCAATCCCCAGACCCAATCCTGATTCTGGAAGAATTTATAGGAAAGTGCAGACGGTATGCCCAGTAAAGCGGCTGCAGAGGTCACAACGGGTAAGGCCTTTTTTCTGCCGAGACCAAAATCCATCAAAATACGAGTAGCCAGTTCCAGCATCGATATTAATGAACTCAGCGCAGCAAAAAACAGCCCCAGAAAAAACACACCTGAAAAAAAAGCAGATCCCGGTAATCGGTTAAAAAGCTGAGGAATGACAATAAAGCTCAGGCCATCATTTCCGGCCCGAAGAGCAGCTTCGGCTTCGGCAAGAGTGGGAGACAGAGAAAAAATGGCCGGGATAATGGCCAGTCCGGCGAGCAGTGATGCCGAATTGTTGCCAAAACCGGTGATAAATGAATTCAGGACAATATCTTCATTCTTTTTCATATAGACGGCATAGGTTAGAATAAGACCCCAGCCAGCTCCGGTTGACCAGGCAGACTGGGAAAGCCCTTCGAGCCATACCTTATAATCCAGTAGGTATTCCATCCGGATATTGAAAAAGTAATTCAGACCCACCGAAGCACCAGGAAGGGTAAGGGCCCGAACTACACCGATAATCAGAAGAATTAGAAGCGAGGGAAGCAGAATGCGGTTCGCTTTTTCCAGTCCCCTTACAATACCCTGATAGATGATAAAGCTACCGGTTCCCAGAGCCAGCAAATGGAAAACAATCGGCTGATAGCCGGATATAAAATTGCTCCAGTAGGCCTGATGGTCGACGCCAGATAATTGCCCTGATACTGAAACCAGAAAATAACGGAAAGCCCAGCCGGTGACCACCGAGTAATAGAACATGATGGCTATGGTGCAGAAAGCCACAAATCCTCCCATCCAGGTATATCTGGGACCAATCAGCTGATAGAAAGATCCGAGAACACCCTGGCGACTTTTCCGCCCCAGCGAAAATTCTACAATGAGCAGGGGGATAGACCACATGAACAGAAAAATGAGCCAGGGAATCAGAAATGAACCGCCGTACTGTCCTGCCAGTCGGGGAAAGCGCCATATGTTTCCCGCTCCGATGGCCATCGCGATTGCCGCCATCAGCAGCGCCCAGCGCGATGAAAACTCTTCTCTCTTATCCATAGGTCATTTTTAAAAGAAATATACAATCAGCTGTCAATCAATAAAAAGAAAAATAACATTGACATGAATAAGAAAAGTCGTGAGATAGGAGAAAAATAATACCCGGGTCATTATCTTAAAAGAAGGCATTGCCGGGTGTTACTGAAATCCGGTGTGGAAAGACGGATAAAATAAATCCCTGAAGGGTGATTCCGGGCATCCCAGGTAACTTGATAAAATCCCTGCTTGAAATTATCATCAGCAACAACGGCGACCAACTGTCCGGTGACGCTGAATATTTCAACTGAAGCAGGAGTTGATTCCGGGAGCTCAAATTCAATCTGCGTCACAGCATTGAAGGGGTTGGGATAGTTGTTCAGCAGACCGAATTTGCCCGTGCCAGCTTTTCCGGATAGATGTTCCAGTGCAACAACAGCCCCGTGAGCCGTTAGATCGTATTGCACAGCGGTATTCAGAAAATGCAGCTTGGCACCGATAATCGCGGGATAATTGGTATTCAGACTGGTATTGAACCCATAATGAGTCATTCCGTATCCATCCAGAATATACATAAGCCGGTCCGCCGTAATAATACCGGAGGAAGATACCCGGTGACTGGAATTATCATCGATATAAATGGCAGCGAAATGATTATGGGTTGCAATTCCGTACATCCCGCCAATAAACCTGTTTTCCGAAAGGTCGATGTTATTCCACAACTTTGGCATGATGATGCTGTTCGGAACAACTGCAAGTCCCGGGCTTTGGCCCAGTCGTCCTCGCCAGGCATTCAGAGGATCCGTGGTAAGATTTGTTATAACCACCTCACCGATCTGGGCTGTGCTCTCCAGTGAACCGTTCAGGGTGGTGTCCAGTATGCTGCCTGAGGCGGGCGGCGTCCCGGCAGATTGAATATAGGGACCGGTATTGACCAGCTGTCGGGTTTGAATATCAAAAACGGCACCATGTATCAACTGGTTATAAACGATATCAGTAAAAACCACCGGAGTTCCCGCTTCTGCGGAAATCTGTGATCCTGGGCTTTTATGAAGAATGGTAACCGTCCCTTCGCCATATGCCGTACCGGTTCGATCAGGAAGAATACAGAAGGCGGTATTATCATCCAGCCCGATACCCATAATATTATCATCGCCATGATCCTGAATTCTTCTGGCCATCATCGGCACCAGTCGTGCCATACGTGCCCGGGTATGAAAATGAGAATCGGTGAAGACATCAGGGAGTATTTCCAGAAAGTCATCGGTTATGGAAACCCGGTAATGGTATGGATTGTATGCTGCCTGCTCAGGATAAAGAGAACCATATTGCGCATCGAAGACAAATTCACCCAACACCGCCAGCCCGGCACTGGTACCACCGATAACGCCGCCATGCTGAAACACATAATGAATGGCATCCTCAACAAGAGAACCTTTCCAGTAATTCACGTAAGGCCACTGGTCTCCCCCTTCAATAAAAATCCCCCGGGCGGTGATCAGTGTCCGATAGGTGGCACTGTCATTCGCGGTTGTTCTGTCCGGGATTTGCAGCCCA
>JAFGSO010000211.1 GCA_016934605.1 Calditrichota bacterium
AAAAATGTGAGAAAAATATACTTATTTATTGATGTTTTTTAAATCACTACATGCGTATTTGAGAGGTATTGAAATCCGACAGGGGCAAATCGCTGCCATGATTGTTCTGAAGGGAATTGTAAGAATCAGTTGGTATTTTCTGATGGTCTTAATATTCCCGCTTTCTGTTACTGCACAACCTACGAATTTTACATTCGATCACATTTCAATGGAGGAGGGATTATCTCAGAGTACAATTCTGGCTATAACTCAGGATGAAAATGGTTTTTTGTGGATTGGAACTCAGGAAGGTTTGAACCGCTATGACGGATACAATTTTGTAATTTATAAATTCGATCCATATCATCAAAATTCAATCTCAGATAATTGGATTACCTCATTGTTGCTTGATAGGGAAAATAATCTCTGGATCGGGACCAATGCTGGAGGTTTAAACCTTTTTGATCGTTCAAAAAATTCATTTATTCATTTTCGGCATAATGCTAACAATAAACATAGTCTGAGAGATGACAGAGTATTATCTCTCATGGAAGATAAAGAAGGTTCAATATGGATTGGAACAGTGGGTGGTGGTTTGCACAGGCTATACAAGGATAAAATGCGAATAGAGCGGTATGATTTTGATAAGAAATTTGATCTCGAACTAAATCAGAAAGATGTAACTGCCATATTGGAGGATACTTCGGGAAATTTATGGTGGGGCACAAATGGATCTGGTTTATTTCGTCTAAACATGGAAAGTAATATTTTAAAAAATTTTATCTTTAATCCACAAGATAATTCAACGATCTCTGGTAACAACATATCAGTAATTTTCCAGGATAATAATGGCAATATCTGGATTGGTACGAATGGCCAGGGATTGAATAAGTATATTCCAGAAACAGAAAGCTTTTTTCATTACAAACATCAGAGAGATAATTCATTTAGCATCAGCAATAATTTTATTCATACAATATTTGAGGATAATCAGGAATACTTATGGATTGGGACTGATGATGGCTTGAATCAGTTTCTCCAGTCAAAAGAACAATTTTATTCGGTTAAAAGTGATCCGGCGAACCCGACAAGCTTGACAAATAATATGATCCGCTCTATTTACCAGGATCGGGGTGGCATAATCTGGATTGGAACTTATAGTGGTGCCTTAAACAAATTTGACAATAAAAAAGCTGTATTCAGAAATTTCAGACAAAATCCCGCAAATCCTCACAGTTTGAGTGACAAAAATGTCTGGTCAGTTTGCGAGGATGATCGCGGTTTTGTATGGGTGGGTACGAATAACGGGATGAATAAACTGAATCTGGCCAAAAATCGATTTAGTCATTATTTCCATGATTCTTCGCATAAAAATAGTTTAGGTCATAATCTGGTACGATCTATCTATCAGGACAAGAAGGGAAATTTATGGATTGGAACAGAAGGTGGTGGTCTGAATCTTTATGATTATAAAAATGACAATTTTAAAAGTTATAAACATGATCCGAATGATTCTACAACAATCAGTGATAATAATTTAAGACATATCTTTGAAGACAATGACGGAAATCTTTGGATTGGTACAATAAATGGACTCAATAAGTTCGATCGCAATAATAAAACATTTAGGCATTATTATCATGATCCCAATAATCCAAATACTCTGAGTGGTAATCATATTCGTTATATTTATCAGGATCGTCGAGGAGCGATCTGGGTGGGAACATTCGGTGGATTAAGTCTTTACATCAGTAAAGAGGATCATTTCATATCATTCTATAATAATCCCGCAAATCCGGCCAGCCTGTCAAACGACAGGGTTTTATGCATTCATGAAGATCAAAAAGGTAGATTATGGATCGGTACATATGGAGGGGGATTGGATCTTTTGGACACGGATGAATTCATATTTTCTCATTATTCCAGTGCGAATGGTCTTCCGAATGATGCTATATATGGTATACTTGAAGATTCGCGAGGTAATTTATGGTTAAGTACAAATCAGGGGTTATCGAAATTTAATCCAGACTCTATGACCTTTAAAAATTATGATGTGAATGACGGACTTCAAAGCAATGAATTTAATGGAAATGCTTTTTATCAGAACAATAAAGGAGAAATGTTTTTTGGTGGTATTAATGGATTCACTGTTTTTCTTCCGGAAAAAGTAAAGAAAAATAATTATATCCCACCCATTGTAATTACATCTTTAAAAAAATATGATGAAGAGATAAAAATTGAAAAAGGAATCAATGACATAGACCATGTTGAAATTTCTTATAAGGATAATTTTTTATCTTTTGAATTCGCAGCACTGGATTTTACAAATCCCGCCAAAAATAAATATTCGTATCAATTATTGGGATTTGACAAAACCTGGATTAACAGCGGAACAAGACGTTATGCAAGCTATACGAATTTGGATGGTGGAACGTATATATTTAAAGTACGGGGATCCAATAATGACGGATTATGGAACAATGAAGGCACTTCTCTCAAACTAATAATTCATCCCCCCTTTTGGCAGACCTGGTGGTTTAAATTATTGCTCATTATATTCATAATGACAGCAATTTATGTTATTATAACATTGCGTATACGCAGCGTTACTACTCAAAAACGGAAACTCGAATTGGAAGTTGCGCAACGAACAAGAGAGTTAAATCAAAGTAATTATGAATTGCTTCGTGCAAAACGAGATACCGATGACATTTTAAATAATGTAAATGAGGGTTTATTTTTGCTAAATAAGGAATATGACATAGGATCCCAATATTCCCGGGCATTGGAGGGGATGCTAAACGAAGTAAGTCTATCGAATACAAATTTTCTATCATTACTTCAACAGAAACTTCCGTCAGAAAATGTAAATAGCACCAGAGAATTTTTACAGCTAATGTTTAAAGAAGATGTTGATGAAGAAACACTCTGTGATCTTAATCCGCTGCAGGAAATTGAAATTAATTTCACCGATGGAAATGGATCATGGACCCATTCGAAATTTCTCTCCTTTTATTTCAGAAGGATTTACGAAGACGGCGTAATTCAAAACTTAATCATTACGGTGAATGATATAACCGAACAAAAAATTCTGGAAGAAAAATTGAGGTTATCTGAAGAGCGAACCCAGAATCAGATGGAATGGCTGGTCAATATTCTTCATATTGAACCTACGTTATTGAATGAATTTTTGGAAGGGGTAGAGGTAGAGTTGGGACATATTGATTCTATGCTTATGAATAGTGGAGATAATGGTAATTTTGAGCATCTCCTTGAAGAAATTTACCGATCGATGCATTTGATTAAAGGAAATGCGGCATTGCTTGATCTCAAATTTTTTGCAGATATGGCCCATGAGTTTGAAGAAAAATTAAACGAAGTCAAAAGGATGTCTGAGATCGGCGGAAAAGATTTCGTCCCCCTGGTGATGAATTTGAGCAAGATTCGCCAGCATTTGAATGAAATTAAAAAGTTGATTGACAGGATAAGCAATTTCCATTCACACTTTTCCCTCAAGAGAGATCTGGAAGGAGACATCCTGCTGAAATCGATTAAAAATCTCATCAATAATTTATCAAAAGATTTGAACAAAGAGGTTGAATTTAATTATTCAAATTTTCAGACAACATCGCTTCCTTATCGGTACCGGCTTCTCGTAAAAGAAATTTTGATTCAGCTTGTTCGGAATGCTCTTTTTCATGGCATTGAATCTCCGGAAGATAGGATCAGAATGAAGAAGCGGTCCCCTGCTTGTTTGTCACTTGCTTCAAATATGGGAGACAACGAGTACAAGATATTTTTCAGAGATGATGGGCGAGGTATTCAGATGGATGAACTGATTTTAAGTGCAAAGACTCATTCAAAGTTCAGTAAGGACGATGTGGAAAAATGGGAGAGAAATAGTCTTGCGAGACTGATTTTTGAACCAGGTTTTACTACTGCCAAGAATGTTAATACTATTGCAGGACGTGGGGTTGGATTGGATCTGATCAAGAAAAAATTAGATAACATAAATGGAAAGATTGAGGTCATTTTTGAAGAAGGACAATATTGTGAATTTATTGTAACAATTCCAATTGATGGAAAGCAGTCAATTAGAGCCAGCAGAAAAAAGAGACAGCAGAAGGTCTAGAAAAAGCAGGCAAATGCAGTATAAATTTTTATTGTTATAAAATTATTAAATTAATGATATTAAAAAGTGAGGTAAACATGCGAGCCAGGACAAAATTGTTAATTGTCGATGATTCACTGACAATTCGTCAGGCTATTGAACGAAATTTAAAAGAATTTTCTTTGGAAGTTGTGGGAAGTACAGGCAACGGTAAAACAGCGCTTGAACTATTTAGAAATTTAGAACCCGATGTGGTTACACTGGATATAACCATGCCTGAACTGGATGGAATTACCGTACTTGAAGAGATGATGAAAATGAGAAATGATGTTAAAATAATGGTAATTACTGCCCTAAAAGATAAGGCGACTGGCCTCAGAGCGATTCAGATTGGAGCAAAGAGCTATTTAGTAAAACCTTTTACTTCAGAAAAATTAAAAGCCGCATTTGCCCGGATGCTGGGTACAAATTGAGGAGTATAGAGATGAATGAAACGGATCTGCATTTTTTTATCGATAGTACAGTGAACTATTTCGAAGAGATTACAGGCGAACAGGCAGTCACGGGAATTCCATATCTGAAAGGTAAAGAACCGGTCGTGTTGGATTATTCAGGTATTATTGGGATATCCGGTAAAAGAAAAGGTTGTGTTTATATTACGACTACTCGTGAGATGTTAAAAACACTTGCCAATATCATTTTAGATGATAATGAGGCCACACTTGAAACAGTGAAAGATTTAACAGGCGAAATTGCCAATACAATTTCTGGAAATGTTCGGGAAGCTTATGGAAGTAGCTTTATGATTTCAGTTCCCGTTGTCATTGAAGGTCGGGCGAAGGACATCCGATTACCAGAACATGTTCAGACATTTGTAATACCAATTACATGGAAAGATTTCAAGTCTTTTCTGGTAGTATGCCTGGAATAATATTATTTTTCTGTTGAATCAAAAAGTAAATTTATAGAAAAAAAATGAGTCATATTGGTAAAAATAGAACGGAAATAACATTGGGCCTCGACTCATGTCCGAGTAGTGAAATTCATAGTGCGGTGGAAATGGAAAAAAGAGTTCGGACAATTCTCAAGAATGTTAAAGAGGGGATATTTTTTCTTTCTCAAAATTTTGAGATTAAGCCAGATTATTCTCAGTCAATTGAAAATATTCTTGGTATTTATAATCTCGAAAATAAAAATTTTATAATTTTATTGGAAAATCGTATACCTTCTCAAATTATCAATAATACCAGAGAATACTTGGAATTAATGTTTCGGGAAGATTTAGATGAGGAGGTTATTAACGAACTCAATCCATTGGTGGAGACAGAATTTTTTTATGAAGATGACTGGGGTATTTGGACATCATCAAAATATCTTTCATTTAATTTTAAGAGAGTAATAGTAAACAATAAAATCGAAGAGTTATTTGTTTCAATTAAAGACGCCACCGAGAAAGTACTGCTCTCAAAAAAACTTAAACAGACCGAAGAGCATACACAGAAATAAATGGAATGGCTTGTTAATATCTTGCATGTTGAACCTGATATGCTTAAGGAATTCTTTATTGGAGTTGAGCATGAAATATTGAATATTGAGGAAATATTAAAAAATGCAAAAGATACCAAAAATCACCGTGAGTTAATCGAAAATATTTATAGATCTTTGTTTATTATTAAAGGAAACGCATCATTATTGGATCTTCGTTTTTTTTCGGATAAAACAGATCAATTTATTCATAAAATAATTAAACTAAAAAATAGACAAAATTTAAATGGGACGGATTTCGTTCCCATAGTAATTTCGTTAGGTGATATGAGAGAGATATTGAATGAAGTACAGCTGATTTTCAAGAGAATCAGTCATTTTCATAATCATTTTCGCGTTAAGCGGGCCTACGAAAGTGAATTACTTGTTCATTCTTTGAAAACGTTAATTAATAGTCTCAGCAAACAGCTTGGTAAAGGAATCAGGTTTGATTATAAAGAATTTGACGCACTTTCAATCCCATATGTTCACAGACAGTTAGTAAGAGATATATTGTTTCTTTTAGTGAGGAATTCCATTTTATATGGTATTGAAGAAATCGAGCAACGGAAGTCTGCTAATAAAAAATCCGAAGCCTTTATAAAAATTTCATCAGTGATTAATAATGGTTTTTTAGGTTTAATTCTAAAGCATGATGGTCGAATCGATCGAATTGAGCGGATGATTCAAAAATTAGTAACCTACGAGCCAAATGAAAAGCTGCCGGAATGCAGTCTGGAGGGCGTGTTGGTAACGCAACTCTTGTTTACTCCGAATGTCAGAATTGATGATGAGCGAGAAATCTTAGCGAGCTATAGTATGGATATGGAATTGTTGAAGAAGAAATTAAAGGATAAAGGTGGTCGCCTGAAAATTACATTTACAAGTGAAGAGTACTGCGAATTTAAAATCCTATTACCATTAAAAAATTTCTAACTTTTTTGTACTGAATAACCACCAAGATCACGCCGGTGGGCTGACACCAAGGCACAAAGATATTCAAATAAATGAGTTAAAAAAGATGTGTAATTTTAAATATTTCATTTCACGATTTATTTTTGTCCTGCTTTATTCTGAGTGTCTTCGAGCCTTGGTGGTCCCGGTCTACCGGGATGAATTAAGCAGGTTAAGTCATAATATTTAAATTTTTTAATGCTCAAAAATCAGACGAAGGTCTTCTGCGGACAATTGTTTCAAAAATCCGTCCTCAGATTTAATCAGGTTTTTAGATAATTTCTTTTTACTTTCCTGCAATTCCAGAATTTTTTCTTCCACGGAATTTCTGAGTATATATTTATAAACAAATACCCTGTTTTTCTGCCCGATTCGATGAGCACGGTCGGTGGCCTGCTGTTCCACAGCCGGATTCCACCATGGATCCAGATGAATTACATAATCTGCCGCCGTAAGATTAAGTCCCAATCCCCCGGCTTTGAGGGATATCAGAAAAATTTTGATTTCAGAGTTCTTCTGAAAATTCGCAATAACTTTGTCCCGATTTCTGGTGCTGCCGTCCAGATATTCATAGCGCCACTCCCTGTTATCCATAAGATCTCTGGCGAGGGTCAGAAAACGAACAAATTGAGAAAAAATCAGAATTTTATGACCTTCCTGGATTAGTTCTTCCATCATTTCTTCCAGAAGCTGAAATTTACCTGAATCTCTAAGGTCAATATTCGGATCAAAAATGGCTGGATGGCAGGATAATTGCCGGAGATATGTTAAAGCCTCCAGAACTTTAAATCGACTTCTTGACAAGCCGTTTGTCTGGATTTGTTCAAAAATGTGACTCCGGTAAAATATCAACCACTTGTGATAGATTTTCTGCTGATTTTCAGTCATATCGATAAATTGGACAATATCAGTTCTTTCAGGCAGTTCGGACAGGACATCTTCTTTTTTTCTTCTGAGAATAAAGGGATGAATTATCCTGCGCAGTAAATCTTCATTTTCTGATTTGTTATTCCCGTTTTTGCCAAATCGATTCTCAAATTGGTCAAGATTTCCAAGCATTCCCGGATTTAAAAAGTTAAACTGCGACCAGAGATCTGCAATCGAATTTTCCACCGGGGTACCGGTAAGGCAGAGACGATGATGTGACCGGAGTTTTCCGATAGCCTTATAGGTTTTCGTGGATGAATTTTTAATTTTCTGGGATTCATCAAGAATAATATAATTCCATTCATTTTCCTGAAGAATCTGCTGATCCTGGAGAAGTATTCCATAACTGAGCAGGATAACATCATATTCCGCAAAATTAGAGGCCATCTCTTCCCTACCCGCCTTCGATCCATGATAGATCAGGGATTTTATGGAAGGAGCGAAACGTCTAATTTCCCTATCCCAATTATGAAGAACCGTGAGTGGAACAACAATCAGGGTAGGTGGGGATAAATCATTTTTTCCCTTCAGATGAACCATTAAAGCAATAACCTGAATGGTTTTTCCAAGTCCCATATCATCTGCCAGAATTCCTCCCACATAAAATTTATTTAAAAAATTTAGCCAGTCCAGCCCTGTTTTCTGATAATCCCTCAGCTTGCCTTTGAAGAGTTTACTGATATCTATCGATTCGATTCTGTTAAATTTCGTGTAATCATTCTCCCATTTCTGGTATTCATTATCAACATCAACAGTATCTGCCAGTTTCACCAGCATGTCTACCAAGGGAAAAGAGGCAAAATTAAAATTATCTGATCCTCTGGAGGAAGCCTGCCCGATGGTCGTTAAAAATTTTAAAAGTCGACCCGAAAATTTTTCTCCAAAATAGACATTAATTCCATCATCCACTTTCACATATTTTTTATTAATAGCAAGTATATCCTTAACATTATCGATATCAAGAATTGCATCATCCAGTCTAAGTTCGTAAGCAAAATTGAACCAGCCATTTTTGCTTTTTATTTTTACATGAAGGTTTGGCTGGCCGCGTTTCAGACGGTGTCGGCTTAATGAATTTTCACCCACAATTTCTATCATCGGATTTGCAGTCAGTTCGGGTACCATCAATCGCAACCAGTCCAATACTGAATATTGGGGATCAATTTGCCATCTGTGTTGAATATACAACAGACCATAATGGTGGATCGTACGTCGCAAGGAAATCTCAGCCTCAGTATCACGTTTTACGATAAAAAGATAGTTGTCATGGGAGGCAAGGGATTTATCGGAGGCGGGATAAGCAGGAAATTCAATATTCTTATAGAGAAATTTAACATCTACACCAAACTGTCCTGCTCGTTCGTAAAGATAAATTCTGGTCGATTTCAGAGGTAATTCATAGATTTTCAGATGTTCTTCCAGGGATTTCCAGTCGAGAGCCGGAACAATTTTCGATATGAATGAAGAGATGAATTCCTTTATTTCTTCTCCTGGAATTCGGATATTCTGCTGCAACCGAAATACATTAATCCAGAAAAATGCGGGCATACGTGAGTCTACCCGACAAAGCTTATTCCCATGAAGCAGGTAGATTGGATTTGCAGAGAGAACATCCACCTGATCATCCAGAAAAATAGTCTGATCTGAATATACAATAATGGGTCTGAGAATATATTCGCCATTATCCCGGAACATTCCCAGAGCTATGTTTCCGGTTTCCTCCACAATCTCCACCGACTCCATTTCTTTATTCACCGAGTTTCTTTTCTTAACATGGCTTCCTCTCAACCAGTCAAGTAGAAAACCAACGGGTTGTCCATAGTTAAAAATACGCCGGGTATCATAATTATTAAATGAGAGCAGGTAGGATAAAAGATTCAGCTCATCCTGGCTGATATTGACTTTCTGGCTTTCGATCACCTGATAATTAAGGCGTGTTTCTTTTCCCCGAACACCATCTAACCTTGTGTATTCCGCGAAGGGCATTATTTCCCAATTTGCCGGCCGAATTTCCAGAATAAAATATGGCTGATATACTCCTTTTCCCATGTCAAAAGATTGGGGATGGGGAATTTTTTCCAGCAAAGAAGACAGTTGTTCAATTTTTATTTTCCAGGTCATCCTGCACCCTTACAGAGAAAGCTAATTTAAATCATTCCTTATAAATAATATTAAACTTAAACTTATACTCGCTTTTTCATGCGAGTGAAATCACAAATTTCTTTTCCAAACTTGTAACTATGAATAGCAACAAATTCTTAAAACAACTATTTGGCAATTTTAAATATAGAAAATTATCTTTTGAGTTCCTAAAAATAAAATATTTCGATTGAGACGATAGATTTATTCAGAAAATTAGGCATTCGCTCAAATTTTCCATTTTTTGGCATTGTCAAATTCAGTGTCACACAATTGTCGATATACTGCCGGACTTTTCTGTTTTTTGGGGGGATATGGAAAACAGGAAATCCAGATACCGGAATACAGATGCCAGTGAAGTATGAAACCGGGGGGTATATTAGAAAGAATTTATTCCGTTACTGTTTTTACGCAGCACAGCAAGCGGATATAATTTCTGAAATAAGTGACAGTAGTGAACTCCGAGAATCCTTTTTTCTGTAATAGTGATTGCCAGTCCTTCTGGATAAAACTTTCTGTTGGTTTACATTCCAGACGTCGCACCGCTAGTTTCACATACCACGGAGCATGATCGACATTAAAATGATTATAATCAAGAATGCAAAATCTGCCCAGCCCGGAGAGATTTGAGTAGACATTATCAATTGCCTTTAATCTATCCGGCTGTTCAAGACCATGCATAACGAAGGAAATAAATGCTACTGTTGCCAGTTCCGGTAAAATAAACTTTTCTTCGATTCGTTGATGAACGACTCTGATTCTGGAATCCGATTTTTGTCGATGATTTAATTGTTTTCGCATTTCCTCGCCAATCTCTATTGCATAAATTTTACCATGCTCATTCATATATTGAAGCATTAGATCTGCGTTTTTTCCAGTACCTGCACCAAGATCCATCACGATATCATCAGGATTTAATCGAAGATGATGAATAACTTTTTTAATGAAAGGATCGTACTGACCAAGCAATACCATATTAAGAAGAAAATCATAAAACTTTGCTTCCAGACCTGTTATTTCAACCTGGGGTTTTCCAGACATTGTATCTCCCGACAAAATTGGCAACGGTATTGTCTTACGCAGGCTCAGTGAAAAAATATCTTTTTGAAAAGATGAGATACCGGAGACAGATATATAAGCCGAATCCTGTTTCCCTCTTTCGAGGAAATGACGGTCATTTATCTGACGCGACCTACCCGGAAGTCCTTCCTTTCGAAAACGAGGCGGGCCACCTCGCTCCATAAAGAGTTCTTCCCTATTTGGTCTTGCTCCAGGCAGGGTTTGTCCGGCTCAGGTGTTACCACAATCTCCGAAGAGATCATTCCTGCAGGAATCTGACCGGTGGGCTCTTACCCCGCCATTTCACCCTTACCGAGCACTCAGTTAATACTAACTGAGTACTCGGCGGTATGGTTTCTGTGACACTTTCCGTCCTGCAGAATTTTCATTCTGCAAGCCCTGGATTAACTCCAGGTGCCTTGCCCTATGGAGTTCGGACTTTCCTCCCGCATAACGGGCGACCGTCCCATCTATTTCCGGTATCTCTATCTGAAGTTAATTATTCTTTCTGATCCATCCAGACAAGGATTCTACCACAGTGTTCGCAAGTATAGAGGCGATTCATCTCGCGAATTTCTACAATTTTCTGCGGAGGTATTGCTGAGAAACAACCTCCGCATGAATTTTTTTTGACCGGTACAACTGCAAGACCATCCTTGGCTTTTCGTATTCGTTCATACTGCCACTGATAACGTTTATCAATATCTCTAAGTACATCTTCTCTTTTTTCCAGGAGCTTGGATTCCTCTTCCTGTGTCTGTCTGGTAATTTCATCCAGTTCCCGTCGATATTCTCCTAATTGTTCTTCCAGTCTTTTGATTTCGGTGTTTAACTCTTCAAGTCTTGCTTT
>JAFGSO010000212.1 GCA_016934605.1 Calditrichota bacterium
TGAGAAGGTATACGTAGATCTGAAACGTAAACTTATCGAAAACAGCCCGGAATTTGATCCTTCCAAACCGGTTAACCGGGAATATGAAATCCGGTTATACGATTTTTACGGCAGACCTAAATACTGGGAAAAAGAATAGAAGGATTTTACAAAATATTCCGTGAATAGTAAAAATATTTTCAATTGCAGATGAAGTGTATCTCATTAATGGATAAATATCTCAATGAATATTAATCTTGAAGATAAATGGAGGATAAAATGTATAACGTATTCTGGCAGGAAGCTAATAAGATAGAAATCACGCTCCGCAATCACCTGACCCAGTCGGACATGGAACAGGTTATCCATCAGCTTGAATCTCTCAGTGCCATGTACCAGGAAATTAACGTATTACTGGATGCCGGTCAGGTTGATAAATATGACTTCCGTATAATACTGGAAAATTTTGATTTTTATAAAAGATATAAAAATAATCTGAAGAAAGTGGCACTGGTATCGGACAAAAAATTTGCATCATTTCTATTCAGTCAACTGAATAAGATGACAGATACGGAATTCAGACATTTTGAAGACGAACAGCTGGAGGAGGCCAGAAAGTGGATTTTTCCATCCAGATTGCCCGGTTAGAAATCAAGGGGAACCCCCCGGGTAATAATCGCCGAAACAAAGACTGCCTGTTTTATCAAATAATTATGAGAGAATCTAAAACATCGATTGCAAAATGTTACAGATAATGAATAACGTTCCACAGATTTCAGGAAAATACTTTTTGACAGTGATTTCTGCAGTAACATTACTTCTGGTAATGGTCTGTCCCCGGGATATTCAATCACAATATTTCGGGCGCAATAAGGTTCAGTATGAAACGTTCGATTTCAATGTTATGAAGACGGAAAACTTTGATATCTATTATTATTCTCCTGAATCCCTGGCGGTGAGTGATGCTGCCAGGATGATGGAAAGATGGAACTACCGCCTTAGCCCGATTTTCAATCACAAGCTTGTGAACAGGCAACCCATGATTATCTATGCCAATCATGCGGATTTTCAGCAGACCAATGTGATCGGAAGTATTATCAGTCAGGGAACCGGCGGATTTACCGAATCCCGCAAGAACCGTATTGTGCTGCCGCTGACCGGGGTATACCGGGATAATGATCATGTTATCGGCCATGAGCTGGTTCATGCTTATCAGTACGATTTAATGAAGGCAGGGGAGGATGTCTCCCGCGGAGCCGCCAATCAGATGCCGCTTTGGTTTATCGAAGGAATGGCAGAATATCTGTCCATTGGCCGTCAGGATGCATTAACCGGTATGTGGCTGAGAGATGCGTTTATATATGAAAAAATACCTTCTTTTTCCGACCTGTCGAGGGATCCGAGATATTTCCCATACCGCTGGGGGCATGCGGTCTGGGCTTATGTAGGGAGCAAATACGGGGATCGGGTGGTTGGTGCGCTCTACCGTAATATTATCGTAAATGGATGGAGACAGGGCTTTGAAAATGTCATAAAGATCAACCCGGATTCATTATCTACCGAATGGCAAAATTATCTCAAAAAGTATTACAGTGAAGACCGCTGGAATCTGAGAAAACCGGATGAAGCCGGAGAAGCCATCATCACCGGAAATAATGGGTTCAATCTTGCTCCATCAATCAGTCCCGATGGCCAATATGTTGCTTTTTTGTCAAGAAAGGATTTGTTTTCAATCGATCTGTATATGGCCAATGCCCAAACTGGTGAGGTTATCAAGAAACTGGTCAGTTCTCAAAGTGATGCCCATTTTGACGCTTTGCGCTTTATGGATGCGGCGGGGAGCTGGTCTCCCGACGGCAGCAAATTTGCCTTTGTGGTATTCAAAAGCGGAGATAATTCCATTTCCATTGTCGATATATCCAGTCAGAATATTGAGCAGACACTGCAAATAGAATCTGCTGATGCTATTCTTGATGTTGCCTGGTCACCTGATGGAAAATCAATTGTTTATACAGGTCTGGATGGCGGTATCAGCGATCTGTTCCTGTATGATTTTAAAACTAAAAGTTCTGTCCGTCTGACTAACGACCGTTTTGCCAATATTCAGCCATCCTGGTCCCCTGACGGAAAAAAACTGCTATTCGTGACCGATCAGGGCCCGGAAACCACCTTCGGAAATCTGGAATACGGTACTATGAAGATCGGAATGCTTGATCTTAAGAACGATGAACTGAGTTTTATTCAGCTGGATGGTGCCCGGAAACACATAAATCCGCAATATTCACAGGATGGACAAAATATCTATTTTGTTGGGGATAGAAACGGGTACAGTAACATTTACCGCTATTCACTGCAGGAGCAGGAATTTTATCAGATAACCGATATATCAACAGGTGTCAGTGGCCTCACCGAATTGTCACCGGTCTTTTCCCTGGCGAAACATGGTAACAGAATGGCATTTTCAGTGTTCCAGGATGCAGATTATAATATTTATGCTAGAAAATACAGCGGAACTGAAGGTGAACTGGTTACAGGACCATGGACCAATCAGGGTCGTGAAATTCCCGTTTATGAAGAAACCAAGGGTGAGAATCTGGTGGACCAGTATATCAACAATGCAGTTGCAGGGCTTCCCGGCCGAAGATTGTTTCCCATAAAGGATTATGATCCGTCATTGCAACTGATATCAGCCGGACAGACAGGAATTGGTGTGGCAGTGGACCGGTTCGGGGCAGCCCTGGGCGGGGCTGTTAATTTCGTCTTCAGTGATATGCTCGGCAATCATTTGCTGGGGGTGGCCGCACAGGTGAACGGAAGTTACAAGGACATTGGCGGACAGGCCGTCTATATGAATCAGAAACGGCGGTTGAACTGGGGTGGCCTGATTGGCCATATCCCGTACCGGAGTGTTCGGACA
>JAFGSO010000213.1 GCA_016934605.1 Calditrichota bacterium
CGGTAAAACAGCTGATTATATTTTTTTAAACGCTCTTTCCAGATCTTCAATCAGATCCGCAGCATTTTCTATTCCAACTGAAAGACGAATCAGGGAATCGGATAAGCCGATATTGCGACGATCTTCCGGAGATACCGAGGAATGTGTCATCAGGGAGGGAACTTCAATTAGAGATTCCACCCCTCCCAGGCTCTCTGCCAGGGCAAAATATCGGGTGCTCTCCACAAATTTTTTAGCCCGATCAATATCTCCATCCAGTTCAAATGAGAGCATTCCTCCGAATCCACTCATCTGGGTGCGTGCAAGCTGGTGTTGTGGATGGGAAGAAAGGCCGGGATAATTAACCTGCCGGACCCCGGGATGATCATTCAGGAATTCTGCAATTTGAATCGAATTTTCCTGATGCTGTTTCATTCTAACAGCCAGTGTTTTCAAACCCCGCAAAACCAGGTAGCTGTCAAAAGGTGAAAGTACGGCGCCCGCAGCATTCTGTGTAAATTTAATTTTCTGGTAGAGAGAATCGTCATTCAGCATCACCGCTCCGCCAAGCGAATCAGAATGACCATTCATATATTTGGTGGTGCTGTGGAAAACAATATCTGCGCCAAGCGGAAGCGGATTCTGAAAATAGCTGCTCATAAAAGTATTATCTACCGTAACCGGGATTTTCGATTCGCGGGCAATATCCGAAATCGCTCTAATATCACATAATTTCATCAGAGGATTTGTCGGGGTTTCAAGCCAGATGAGACGGGTTTCGGGACGAATGGCGTTTTTCACATTCAAAGGATTACGGGCATCTACAAAACTGACAGATACTGAAAAATTTTTCTGAAAAACCCTGTCCAGAAGGCGACGGCTACCACCGTAAAGATCGTCAAATGCAACAACATGATCTCCCGATTGAAGCAGGGACAGGAAAAGGGTTGTTTCGGCGGCCAGACCGGAGGTAAATGCCAGGCCATATTCTGCTGATTCCAGAGCAGCAAAACGTTTTTCCAGAGCGTTCCTGGTGGGATTACCGGAGCGGATATACTCGTATCCGCCGGTGGGATGGTCCACTTTCTCCCTGGCAAAGGTAGTGGCCAGATGAATAGGTTGTGCTACGTCTCCACTGCCGCCCGGCTTCAGATTGGGTTCTTCGCCCACATGAATGGCCTTGGTTTCAAATTTCATGAATTCTCCTCGGATTAAGAATGATACTACAAAATGTACGGGAGAAATTTTCTGCTGTCAACCTGCAAACTTCCAATCCACCGGCGATATCGGGTCAGGAATCATACAGTAATTCTTTTTCTGGTTCGTCTGACTTTTAACGTTTTTTCCTCTTCCAGAAAACCGTTTTCCTTCATCCAGTCATCATTATAAAATTTGCTCAAATAACGGCTTCCCGAATCCGGGAAAATTACAACCATATTTTTGTGAAATTTCTGCCGATGTGCAATCTGCAGAGCCGCCCAGAGAGCACTGCCACTGGAACCTCCGGCAAAGATGCCCTCCTGCCGTGCCAGCTGACGTGCAGTCATAAAGGAATCACGATCTGTGACCGGTATAATATCGTCAATAACATCAAAATCAACGGCTTTTACCAGATAGTCTTCTCCGATTCCTTCCACTTTGTAGGTATGCGCCTCGGGTAAAGTTCCGGTTTTGAAATAATAATGAAAAACGGAGCCTATGGCATCCACCGCAATAATTTGAATCGATGAATTTTTTTCTTTCAGAAACCGGCCTGCACCGCTCAATGTACCACCGGTTCCGATTCCCGCAACCAGAATATCAATTTCACCGCTGGTCTGATCCCAGATTTCGGGACCGGTCGTCCGGTAATGTGCCTCAATATTCATGGGATTATTATACTGATCGGGATAGTAAGCTCCCGGGATTTCACCGGCCAGTCTCCGGGCCACGCTGTAATAACTCTCGGGAGAATCTGCCGGTACGTCGGTTGGTGTGACAATCACTTCTGCACCAAAAGCCTTCATCAGATTCATTTTTTCAGCACTCATTTTATCGGGCATGGTGATGATGCAGCGATATCCCTTTATAGCGGCCAGCATGGCCAGAGCTGCACCGGTGTTTCCGGAAGAATTTTCAATGATGGTACCGCCCGGTTTCAATAATCCACGTCGCTCTGCATCCTCAATAATATACAGTGCCATTCTATCCTTGATACTGCCGGCAGGATTCAGAAACTCAATTTTGGCGTATATATCTACCGGTAATCCTCCGGTCATTTTATTCAATTTAACCAAAGGAGTGTTACCGATGGATTCGTAAATATGGTCTATAGTAAACATTGGATTATCTGCCCTTTCCTGTTTTAAAGCTTAACATGAAAAGAACAGATAAAGTTCCTGGAAACATTCCGGATCAGTTACTGATGAGAAGATGGTAAATAGGAGCAGGTTTATAGTCAGTAGGCCGGAGTCAACTGGATCAAAGAAAAAAGTATTATAAATAGCCAGAGCCATATACTCTTATACCTTTATACCTCCGTTGAGAAGCAGTGAGAAGTTCATCTTAATCAGAAAGTCAAGTGGTGTTCCTGCCAGGGAGAAAAGGCCGGTAAGCGATAAAAAGCGACCGAGATTGCGGAGCTGGTTCAATACCGGAAAGAGATGGAATACAAGAGCTCCCAGTCCCAGACCCAGGATGGCCAGGGAAAGTACCAGAAACGCAAAAGTATAAAAAAATTCAGCAGAGAAGATACGTGTCCGTATAATCTCCAGGGCAATCAGACTTAAAGAGAGCAGAGCAATTGTAAGAAAATGCCGCTTGTTTGATTCTTTCATATTCGTTCCTCGTAAGAATTTCGCTACAGTTAAATAACTTATAGTAAATTTCAACAGGATCGGTAGTAATAGAAGGGGCCGTTTGTTTATGATAATTAATCTCCATTAATTGCTGTTTCTGATAAGATTTGAATGGTTTCAAGCGATTAATAATCGCCAATTGCACAGGTCGGTAAATCCACAAAAATGTTGCGCGAAAATTCACTTAATCCTGGTAATTCAGATTGTATTTCCTGCATCTGGATGGAGAACTGTAAAATAGATGTTGATAATATGACTTTTTCTGACGAATTTTAGATAGATGAATGTTTTTTTTCGTTCATTTAAATAAAGGAAGATGGTATGAAAGCGACCTTCTTATATGGACTCTTTTTTATGCTTTTCTTAATCCTCATATGTTCCTCTTCACCATTTTCCCTGTCGGCACAAAGTTCCGGTGCAGATTCATCCGTAACCGATTCCACCAGGCACTTACCTGATTTTTACACCAACGCGGATGTCAAAATTGTTTATTCCTGGAATCCCGAAGAACCAGACATGTTCATTAATGTATCCTGCCAGTTGATTAAGAAGAAAAATGAAGTGGTAGAGATAAAAATAATCAGACCAAATTGTACAGACCGTATTTCATTTAAGCCGGAATATATGACTTTTGTAATGCATGACCACAAGAGCAAGAAAATCATTGCCAGAGGACCGAAGTAATAAATTCTGTTTGATTTATACTGCGGTTATAGTTGGGATTAATGAATGAAGACCCGGGAGTTTCTGTTGAAGAAATTTCAAATCGTGAAATTATTTTTCTTCTGTCTCATTTTATTGTCAGTATCTGGGTGTTTTATGAAAAAAAGGAGTATGACTGAGGAAACAACATCCCGACAGATTATTGTTAATGATGAAAGCTTTAATTTTCTGCTGTATCTGCCGAAAAATTATGAAGCTGAGAACCGGAAATGGCCTTTACTGATTTTCCTGCATGGTGCAGGAGAACGTGGGAAAGATCTGGAAAAAGTCAAAATTCATGGTCCACCCAAACTGATAGAGAAGGGTAAATCTTTTCCTTTTATTGTTGTATCGCCCCAGTGTCCGGAAGGTACCTGGTGGGAACTGGATGGTTTGAATGATTTGCTTCAGAATATTCTGAAAAACTATCGGGTGGATTTGGAGAGAATTTATCTTACCGGACTCAGCATGGGAGGTTTCGGTACCTGGGCGTGGGCGATGGATAGAGCGGAAACTTTTGCAGCCCTTGCACCTATTTGTGGGGGAGGTGACACTGAGAGAGTTTGTCTGCTGAAGGATACTCATGTCTGGGTATTTCATGGGCGGCAGGACAAAGTAGTTCCGGTGGAACGTTCTGTGAATATGGTGAATGCATTGAGGGAATGCGGCGGGAACGTGAAGTTTACAATTTATCCGGAAGCGGGTCACGATTCCTGGTCAGTGACGTATGACAATCCGGATCTTTATAAATGGTTCCTGAAG
>JAFGSO010000214.1 GCA_016934605.1 Calditrichota bacterium
CCACATGCTTCCGATAAGTTTCACTTGAATTATTGTGATTTCCTTCTTAGAATTTTATGACGGTCGCTAAAGATAATTTGCGATTTTATTTACTGATAGCTGAAAGAAAAGGAAGAGAAAGGGTTTACCCATGAAATACTGGCTTTTAAAATCGGATCCCGAGGAATATAGCTGGGAAAATCTCAAAAACGAAAAAAACCGTACAATCAGCTGGGACGGGATACGGAATTATCAGGCCCGGAATTATCTGAGGGAAATGAAAAAAGAAGACCTGGCTTTTTTCTACCATAGCAGCACCAGTCCACAGACAATTGAAGGTATCGTTAAAATCGTGCGCGAAGTCTACCCTGATCCGGCACAGTTTGATCCGGAAAATGATTATTACGACCCTAAAAGTGACGAATCGGATCCGATATGGGACATGATAGATATCCGGTATGTTCGCGATTTGAAATCCCCCCTACCTCGTGATGAGATGAAAAAGCACCCTGTCCTTAAAAATATGGTTCTTTTCCGAAACAGCCGGTTATCCGTCCAGCCGGTATCCGAAAAAGAATGGAAGATCATCCTCAGTCTTTCAGAGAATAAGTAAAAAATATTATTTTCAGCAGAAATAAAGGAGAGATAATGCCGATAAAATCAGTTGGTGTGGATATTGTTGAAATAGACCGCATTGAAAATCTTCTGGAAAAGTACGGTGAAAAATTTTTAAAGAGAATTTTTTCTGAAAAGGAAATCGCTTATTGCAGCAAAAAGAAGGACAGGGGCAGCTATGCTGCCAGATTTGCCACCAAGGAAGCTGTATTTAAAGCAACCGGATTGGGTCTGGGAAAAGGAATGACCTGGAAAGATATAGAAGTCATCAATGATGAGAAAGGGAAGCCTTCAGTCAGATTGTACGGAAAAACTGCGGAGATGCTGAACAATACAAAGGTGCATCTTTCCATCTCCCATTCCAGGGATGCCGCTGTTGCGATGGTAATAGTAGAGAATTAAATTTTTACCGGCGGCTGGCTGATAGTTTTTTTGATTTTTTAGCCCATTCCACCGTCGGCATTTCCAGTACAAAAGTATTCTTATCGCTGATTTTCTTATCCAGATAAATCCGTCCGTTCAAGGCCTCCATGGCCATACGGCAAAATATCAGTCCCAGGCCCCGTGCCGGCTTGTATCCTGCTTTCTTAAGATCCGGCTGGGAATTTTTCAAAAATATTTTCTCTTTGAATTCTTCCGGAATGGGCTTCCCGTCATGGGATATAATCAGCCGGACTCTCTGGTCATCAACCGGAACTGCTTCAATATTGATACTCATGAATTCAGGTGTATTCTGGAATACGTAATTGAAACAGTTCTCCAGAACTCGTTCGAAAATCTCCGGATCCATATAAACGTCGGATAAATCCTGGCGCAGTTTGAGGTGAACCGATTTAGACTGATGTTCCGGGATATCCTTGAGAGCGTCTACAATTTCGTTCACCTTTTTATTCATATCCGTACATGATGCCTGAATTTCCATCTGTTTCTGCTCAAGCCTGCTGATGTCCAGCAGATTAAGGATCATCCGCAGTAAACTGCGGCTGCTCCGGCTGATTCTCTGAGTATAGATATCTTTCGATTCATCATGTGAAAGTTCCCGGTTCAACTCCATCATCTGAAGGTTACCCTGGATAACGAACAGCGGATTTTTCATGTCATGAACAATCAGATTGGTCAGTTCTTTCTTGAGTTGATCCTCACGCATCAGCGCTTCTTTCTGCTTCTCCAATTCCTGATTCCGCCTGATGATCTCATCATGATAGGACTTAATGCGGAGAAGGGATTTGACCCTCGTTAATAATTCTACACTGTCAAACGGTTTGGTCAAGAAATCATCTGCGCCGGCTTCCAGAGCCTTGATCTTATCCTTCAGCTCCTTGAGTACCGTAATCATGACAATGGGAATATGAAAGGTGGATTGTTGTTTCTTTAGTTTCTCACACACTTCATATCCATTGATTTTCGGTAGCATTACATCCAATAAAATGATATCAGGCGGGCTTTTCGCTATAATCTCAAGAGCGGTTTCGCCATTGGTGGCCTTCAGGATATTGTATCCCGCCGGTTTCAGAAAATATTCCAGTAGATCTATGCTTTCCTGACTATCGTCAACAACCAGGACAGAAGCAGTGCTTTTAAGTTTTTCTAACATGGAATCTTTATTCCCGGGTTTCAACTAATTTTCTTTATTTATATACAATAAGGGCAGTGCTCGACGGTGTAATAAATTCAAAATTCAACAGTTAAGTCTGCTTATCTGAAATATATATCGAATACCACATAATTTAAACAAAATTATGAAAAATACCTCAGATTATTATAACCTGGTTAAGTTTTTGTATTTTACAATTTCTGACCAAAATAAATAAGTTTCATCATAAAAGTGAAGCAGTACAGGGCTTTTTAGACACGTTTTTGATGTTTATTCAACCAGGTCTGATTTTTATGTCGAAAATGCTGTCCAGAAAATTTCAAAAAACCCTCTTTCTACCAGAGTGATGCAATGCCATTTTGATTACAGGGGCAGGCAATTTTATCTGATGTCAGCCCGCCATTTCAGAGCCTGTGTGAAATCTCCACGTCAAGTGTCATTCCCGCGCTACAAAGTAATTCCTGTGGGAAAAGCGGCCAAGAAGTGGTCCCTTCTGGAGAATCCATTTTACATTTATTTTACTGAATTCTTGAACAAGTTAGACAAAACCATTTTTCGTTGTATTCATATTTTCACACATGTTCTTCAATGGCGGGTTAATAGAAAAAACATAATTCCGTCCCATCGGGACGGTTGAAAACACTGAAAACCGTTCATGGTCAGGGAAGGAGAAAATATCGGATTTGGTTTCACATGTGGTATGTCAAAATTAATTTTGACATACCAGACCTTCTTATTTTCAGCTGAATCTCTGGTGATCAGCCGTCCCGATGGGACGGATATGATGTTGGGAGGATCCGCTTCCCCGGCAATGAATTGCCGGGTAAAGTCAAAGGGTATATATAGAAAAATTCCTTAACGTCCAAAACAGTTATAGAAAAAACCTTATTTTGGACAAGAATGTTTATATATATTAATTTATAACGGCAAGATAAGCGTTCAAATGCCAATATGAGAACAGTTAATCTTTATTCTTCAAAATTAAAAAAAATAAGATTCAGTGATTTC
>JAFGSO010000016.1 GCA_016934605.1 Calditrichota bacterium
GCATGCGTGCGGGAAAATTTATGTCTGTGGTGAAAAATCTTTATGACCGATACACGGACGTGTTCGGTATTTTGCGTTTGATAATATTCCTTTATCTTTTCATGTTCAGCCTTGAACTGATGGGAATATCATTGAAATCATTTGGGAAAGATCTGGCTGTCATGCTCATCCAGACGACATCCCACCCCGTTGTAGGTCTTTTTATCGGAATTCTGGCCACATCTGTGGTTCAATCCTCATCATCAACCACATCAATCGTGGTAGGAATGGTAGGAGGTGGGGTGTTAAATATCGAAAATGCTATCCCCATCGTCATAGGAGCGAACATCGGTACATCTGTGACAAATACCATTGTCTCTCTCAGCCAGATTAACCGTTCCACTGAATTTGAGCGTGCTTTCTCCGCAGGTATTGTTCATGATTTCTTCAATGTCCTGAGTGTGATTGTTTTCTTTCCGTTACAACTCGCCACCAATTATCTGGGACGTATCTCCACATTTTTGGGAGAACAGTTTCAGCATATGGGGGGTCTTAAATTCCTGAGTCCGGTTAAAGCACTCACGCATCCCCCCGCTGAAGTTATATTAGAATGGACATCCGATATAATCTGGCTGGCCGTGCTGTTGTCTCTTTCTCTACTCCTGCTTTCACTGAATCAAATGGTGAAAGCCCTGAAATCTATCGTTTTAAAAAAAGCGGAAAGTCTTTTCGATCGTTATCTTTTTAAAACCACTTTGCGAGCACTGTTTGTAGGGTTACTGATTACAGTCCTGGTTCAAAGCAGTTCTATCACCACCTCCCTGGTGGTACCAATGGCGGGTGCCGGAATTCTAACTCTGCGGCAGATCTTTCCTTATACGCTGGGTGCAAATCTGGGTACTACGATTACCGCTATTCTGGCCGCGTTGGTCACTCAGAATCCAGCCGCAGTTATTGTCGCTTTCTCTCATCTTTTTTTTAATATCTCAGGAATAATCTTGTGGCTTCCTTTCAGGACAGTACCGATATTTTTTGCCAAAAAGTTTGCGAAACTTTCCCTCAGGAACAGAATTATACCATTATTATATGTTCTAATTATATTTTTTATAATTCCGGTAACTTTTATATACTTTTTCAGATAAGAGGAACCATTCATGTTTAAGCAACTATTATCCATATTTAAAAAAGATTCGCTCATGAACCGTGCATATCAGCGGTCATTCGATATGATCAGCAACACTCATGAGATGTTTTTAAAAGCGAAAAAATCTCTGCGTCATACCGAGGATAATCAGATTGACATAGATATCTACGATAAGGATATCGAAATCAATAGATTTGAAAGAGAGGTGCGGAGGAACGTATTAAATCATCTCATTATAAATGAAGGCTCTGAACTTCCTTCGGGACTGGCTCTGGTAAGCATCATTATCGATATTGAGCGGATTGGGGATTACACAAAAAACATGGTGGAGCTTGCCATAAATCATCCGCAAAAACTTGAAGGAAAAGAATTTGAAAGTGATTTACAGCGGGTTGAGAAAGCAGTCAGTGAACATTTTTTGCAAACCCGCACATGCTTTGAAAAAAGTGACAAAGAGCTGGCTCTCAGATTGCTTTCGGATTACGAATGGGTTAACAGGCTGTGTGATGATATTGTTTTAAAGCTGGTTAAAATGACGGAGAGCAATATACCACCGGGAGAGGCGGTTTCGCTGGCACTTTATTTTCGATGGCTCAAACGGATAAATTCCCACCTGCGGAATATTGTCACATCCGTGGCCAACCCGTTCGATCGTATCGGATTTAAGCCGAAGCAGCAGAAATAATATTTTCATCGACTGATTTAATTAATTTAAGGTAAATTCAGTTACCAGGATTAAGGGAAGTGGAAAATCACGCCAGTTCAGGAACAGATGATAGAAATTTTCTCTGGGGTGTATCCTCCTCTGCCTTTCAGATTGAAGGTTATATTGAAAATGATATGACTGAGTGGGAACGTGGAGGTTATTTCAAACAAAACGGAAAAGATCCGAAATATTTAAATGCCGTTAATCACTGGAATTTATGGAAAAATGACTTTCAGCTGCTGAAAGCTCTCGGTATCAATTCCTACCGCCTTTCCTTTGAGTGGTCACGCATAGAACCGGAACCCGGTCATTTCGATGAGAAGGCTCTGGACAAATATGAAAGAATGATAGACCGTCTGATTGAAATGAATATCCGGCCGATGCTTACCTTGCATCATTTTACTCATCCTCTCTGGTTCCACACAGAAACGCCCTGGACAGAAGAAACGGCCATTCAATCCTTTATTCGTTTTGCTGAAAAAATTCTGCAAAAAATAGGCCACAAAATTACCCACTTTATCACATTGAATGAGCCGGTGGTCTGGGCCCTGGCTGCCTATGGGGATGCCAGATTTCCACCCGGTGAGAAAAATCTGGAAAAAATGGCGGATGTCTTGAAAAATATGCTACTGGCCCACCGGGAAGTATTCCATCTTATAAAAAAATATAATTCCGGTGCAAAAGTGGGTATTGCCGATAACTTCATTATCTTTAAACCTTCACGGGAATGGAATCTGCTGGACAGAGGAATTTCCTATCTGATTCATCGCTTTTATAATCTCGGCCTGCTTGATGCCTTCCATAGAAACAGGTTGAACGTGGTTTTTCCCTTCCTGATTCATTTCCGGGAAGAACTGGAGCTGCAGGATGCCATTGATTTTTGGGGTATCAACTACTATTACCGGATGCATGTGCGCTTCCGTTTGAACTGGAAACAGCCAATGGAATTACAATTTTTAAACCGTTCCGGAGAAGGACTTTCTGACATGGGGTGGGAGAATTATTCACATGGTTTGTGGCAAGTAATGACCTGGGTTAAAAATACCGGGAAACCGTTCATCATTACTGAGAACGGTATTGCAGACAGACAGGATCGGCAACGGGTGAAATTTCTGGAAAAGCATCTGAAAATTGTTCAAAAAGCCCTGGATTCAGGTTTCCCCATCGAAGGGTATTTTCATTGGTCACTCATGGATAATTACGAGTGGCTGGAAGGGCGGTCCGCCAAATTCGGACTATATGCCGTGGATGATCAGGATGGTATGAAGAGGAAATTGAGAACCAGTGGAAGGTTCTATTCCGATTACATCAAAAAACATCGCGCTATCTGACCAAATATTTTAAAATCCTTGAAAATTTAACTGAATTGTAACACACTGTTTACTCAATATTTACATGTAATATCGATATTTATCTCAGTTATAACTTACTGGGGTTAATCGATATCGATGTTTACGCTGCTAGACACCATTTTTCTATTTATTTTGTTATTATCGATTGTATATTTTCTGACTCTTCTAATAACAAGTTTCTATCATTTAAGGATGTCACGGCCACCGAATTGCTCTGACACGCCGGCAGTATCTATCTTGAAACCATTAAAAGGGCTGGACCATCATCTTGAAGATAATCTAAGATCTTTTTTCCTGCTCGATTATCCGAAATATGAACTGATTTTCGGTGTGAGTGATGAAAAAGATCCCGCTGTAGCTGTCGTTCAGAATCTACAGCAAGAATTCCCTCAGATATCCTCCCGTTTGATCATCGACAGCACCGAAACGGGATTGAATCCTAAAATTAATAATCTTCAAAACATGTCTTGCTATGCGCGGTTTTCCTATTTTCTGATCAGTGACAGCAATATACGGGTTACTCCGGGCTATCTGAAAGATTTGATGGCGCATATGCAGATTTCCGGCACCGGCCTGGTAACGTCAACTATACGGGGAAGGATTGGTTCACGGGTCGGATCAGTTCTGGAGAGCCTCCATCTTAATGCATTTATTGCACCAAATGTATTTGCCATAAACAATCTCATTAAATTACCTATTTCCATAGGGAAATCAATGCTATTCAGGAAAGAAGAGTTTAACCGTCTGGGAGGATTCCGGGCCTATCGAAATCTCCTGGCGGAAGATCATCTCATCGGTACCGGGATGAAAAGCCTCGGACTGAAAGTTAGAACCTCTCCGCTGCCCATTGACAACATTAATGGGAACTGGAATATAACCAATTTTATGAGCCGGCATTTACGATGGGCAAAATTGCGAAAGAATCTGAATGAATTTTACTATATGGCGGAACTTTTGTCAAATCCAATTCCCCTGGCCATGATATATGCATTCATCAGGTGGGAGTTGATAGCATTCCAGATGATGCTTGCAGTTATTCTAATCAAAATGCTCATAGATATTATCATCATTCGTTTGCTGAAATCAGATATACGATGGTTTCAATATCTCTTTATTCCGATTAAGGATCTTCTGATTGGTTTCATCTGGTTTGTTCCCCATTTCAGCAGAAAAGTCAGCTGGCGGGGTAATACGTTTAAAATAAGCAGAAATACACAATTAATTCCCATAATGAAAGGATAATAAATGCAGGGTTTACTCATTAACAATCTCTTTTTGAATGAGGTGACCGGAAAAATTCTGAGTGGACGAACCTCGTTCCTGAAGAAAATTATTATTACCCTAATTCTGATGATCGCTCTTACGTTTTACGGTTTTGAAAGTCTGTTTTCATTGCTGAGCCGCAAATCCTGAGCATACGCTTCCCCGGGAATTTTTTCCCTGTCCGGAAAAGAGAACTTTCAAGTCTATTACTCCCTTTTTCTTAAATTGTCAGCACCATTGGTTATTGATATTGTTGTCAGTTAATCCATATTCAAATTCTATCTCCATCCTGAACAATTCAGATATTATCTCCCTTGTGACTTTACATTTCTGTTGCAGAATTATCATCATACATTCACCGGATGGTAACATGGCTGTAACACCGTCATATTAATTTATCATTTTAATAAACAAAGATTTAATATGAAGACGATTTTAAATAACATTTATGATGTAGATCTATTGCTCTTTCACCGGATCTTCAATATCAACGGAAGAAGATTCTGGGATCGATTTTTCCTCTGGATTTCCAGATCAGGGGACGGTTATCTGTATGCCTTTGTTGCACTTTCAGCAACACTGATTATTCCGGAAAATGGACCGGAGTTCATTCCAACCATGGCGTTTGCCTTTATCATAGACCTGGGTATCTATAAACTGGTCAAACAGACCATAAAGCGGAATCGGCCGTACCATGTGATTCCAGGTATTCACCATCTTATCGCTCCGCCAGATCAGTTCAGTTTTCCATCCGGACATACTGCCGCGGCCTTTCTCATGGCGGTGCTACTCAGTCACTTTATCCCGGTGTTAACCCTCCCGCTCTTCATCTGGGCCTCACTGGTTGGTATTTCACGAATTTATCTTGGGGTCCATTATCCTACAGATGTACTGGCCGGAACTCTACTGGGAGTAATGAGTGCCCAATCCGCGGTACTGATAATCACATAATATTGGGGAAGAAATGATGAGGATTGCCTATTTTGCAGAAAGCCTTCCTCCCCAGACTGACGGGGTCAGTCATACTCTCAGCAAACTGGCAGAGTATCTGGAGAATGCCCATACCGATTATATTTTCTTTTCACCATTTAAACCGGATGAGACCTTAGCCTGGAGTTCCAGAGTCCGAAAAGTGCTTTCGATACCATTCCCACTATATCGATATTACCGGTTCAGTTTACCGATGTTCGAAAATCTGTACAGCGAATTGGATAATTTTCGCCCCGATCTGATTCATGTGACAAATCCCACTGCCCTTGGGATAGTGGGACTGGATTATGCCAGGTCGAAAATGATACCTGCTGTATCAAGTTACCATACACATTTTGTCCATTACTTCAGCTATTACGGATTTAAACCGATAGAAAATCTGGGTTGGACGTATCTGAAATGGTTTCATAACCGGTGTGAGATGACATACGCTCCCTCACGGAGTACTGTTACCGAACTGGTTTCCAATGGAATTAAGAATGTTACATTGTGGCAGCGTGGAATCGATCTGGATAATTTTTCTCCCACATTCCGCGATCCGGATCTCAGACGTTCTGTGGGAGCGGATAATATACCTGTGCTTCTTTTTGTCGGGAGACTAGTCAAAGAAAAAGATCTGGACGATCTGATAAATGCTTTAACTATTTTGAAGAAATCCCTACAAAAATTTAAGATGGTTTTCGTCGGTGAAGGACCAATGCAGGCAGAATTGCAACAGAAACTACCCGATGCTCATTTTACCGGTTTTTTAAAAGGGGAAATGCTGTCCCGCTGGTATGCGTCCTCAGATGTGTTTGTATTTCCGTCCACCACCGAAACATTTGGAAATGTAGTCCTGGAAGCATTTGCATCCGGTTTACCTGTTATCGGTGTAAATCGTGGAGGAGTGGCCGAACTCATTTTTCAGGGAAAAAATGGTTTTCTCTCTCCACCTCATGATTCTCAGAATATTGCATATTTTTTAAAGCTTCTAATTAAAAATGAATCTTACCGAAAAAAACTGGGACAAAGGGCCAGTAAGATGGTCAGAGCATATAATTGGACAAGTGTAAACGAACAGTTAATAAACAGTTATTCACAGATAATTACAAAATACTATAGTCGCAACTAAGTACGCTTCCAGAAATAATACCATGAAAATTTGTGATCTTACACAGGCCTATACAGACCAGAGTGGCGGTATTAAAACTTACATCGATTCAAAAAGACAGTATATTTCCCGGTATTCCAACAATAAACACCTGCTGATTATACCAGGAGAAAAAGATTACGCAGAAAAAAACGGTAATTTGACGGTTTACCAGGTAAAATCACCAGTTATTCCAAACTGTGAACCTTACCGCTTTATTCTCCGATTATGGAAAGTTTTCTCTATTTTAAAAGAAGAAGAACCTGACATTATCGAACTTGGAAGTCCCTATGTACTTCCCTGGCCTGCCTTTTATTATCGACAATTTAAGAAGTGCGTCATTTTCGGATTTTATCACACTGATTTTCCGGATGCATATGTTAAACCTTTTATCCAGCAGAGCGTAGTATCCATTTTTACAAACAGTGGTGTTAAGATAGCCAGAAGTTACTCAAAATTAATTTACAATCAGACTGATGCTGTATTCACCAGTTCCGGTTCATTTCAGTCAATGCTTACAGTAGATCTTTTTAAACCCGTTCATTATGTAGCTCTAGGTGTTGATATCAATTTATTTCATCCCGCTAAAAGAAGTTATGCACTTCGCAGGAGTCTGGGTGTAAGAGATGATGATGTCCTCCTGATTTATGCCGGGCGAATGGACCAGGAGAAAAAAGTGGATCAAATTCTGTCAGCATTCAGGATTCTAACAATCCGCCGTAAGTATAAGTTACTTCTCATCGGGGAAGGTCCGCTACGAAAATCGCTGGAGGGAGAGTCCCAAAATTTGCCGGGTGTCATATTCAGGCCCTACATTGAAAACCGCTCTCTCCTGGCGAAATATCTGGCATCATCTGATATCTATGTAACTGCAGGTCCTTATGAAACATTCGGATTATCCGTACTTGAAGCACAGGCTTCAGGCCTGGCAAGCGTTGGTGTAGACGCTGGTGCCTTACAGGAACGAATTACCCCGGAAATCGGTATCCTGGGAGAAGTGAATAATCCTGATCAATTTGCCGTAAATATCCTGAAAATTGCTGAAAATGGACTATTTCGGAAAAAAGAAGCCGCCAGAAAAACCGTTGAATCAAATTATTCCTGGACAGGTACATTTCAAAAGATTTTTACATTTTATGAGCACTACTATAAACTGAAATCGATAAAATATTCTTCGCCTAACCAATTAAAAAATCTGGTAAATATTCCCGTAAAAAATTATTTCAGCAGATAGTAATAATTTCCACTACAAAAAACAACTGCATATAGATAATGAAATTCTTTAAAGCAAGAGGATATTCAGCATTTAATTTCTGGAAAATTTTTGAAAAATTAATGATCATTATACCGGTTGGCGTTGTGATTACAATTGTTTTTGCAGTGCTGACCACACCCGCGGATATGATGCAGGAATCAATTCAACTGTCCGGAGCTTACCTGGTACTCGCATCCCTCCTGGCTATCCTGCCATGGTTTATGCATACTCTGCGCATTATTAACTGGAGTCATTTTGTTGGTAAAAAAATTAGCTTCAGGGAAGCATTTAAGATTGTGCTCGGCACCGAGCTGGGTTCCGCCGTAACTCCGACAGCAGTAGGAGGAGGCTATGTAAAAATAGGTTTATTAATGAAATCGGGTTTCTCCCTGAGCGAAGCCATTTCCGTGAATTTTTTAGGAGTGCTGGAGGATGCCTGTTTTTTTATAATAGCCATTCCGTTTGCTGCAACGGTTACAGAGCTATGGAAACATTCCATATTCGACTCTCTATTATCAGAAATTTCTCTTACAGAGACGATTCCCATAGTCATTTTCGTTTTTATTCTTATTGTGACAATTTTGGCTTATATTCACATCCGGAAAAAATATCTGAAAGATCATCAAAAGAAATCCAGATTTTTCATCGGAATCAAAATAATTCGCAAAAAAATATCGAGGCTGTTCAAAGAAATAAGCCATATTTACCAGAAGGTGGGAACACGGGGAAAACTATTCTTTTTTATAAACTTCCTTCTGGCTTCTCTGCAATGGACAGCACGTTATTCCGTCATATATCTTTTATTATTGAGTTTTCAGATTCAGATTAGTCCGATTCTTGGTTTTGTTCTCCAATGGATTCAATTTACACTTCTGAATCTGGTGCCCTCGCCCGGTGCTATGGTAGGAGCTGAAGCTTCATTTTACCTGATCTACAATACTATGATCCCTCAAAATCTGGTTGGTATACTGGCTCTCAGCTGGAGATTCTGCACCTTTTATCTATTAATGGGTCTAGCAGTTGTCCTATTTTTCATCATTCAGATAATTGAATCCCGCAAACAGAATACCCCTGCTTTAAGCTTGGAAATCACCTCCGATCAGTAGTAAGGTCCTCAACCTGTTGTAATTATTAAATAAAAGTAACATTCTATTAACAGAATCTTAATATCAGAATTGTAATTTATACCTTACAATAATGCCATCAGTATACGATTGAACTTGCGGGATTCATGAATAACCCAATTTATTCCAAATACACCGTTCTTAATCTGAATCTTTCGCTAATAATCATTTCAGGAACATGTGAATTTTGAGA
>JAFGSO010000215.1 GCA_016934605.1 Calditrichota bacterium
ATCCACCGCCTTTACCTGTTTGAAGGATTTGCAAACGTCCCTTACATCAATAACAATATTTTTTTTGTAATTATTTGAGAAATTTATATTCATTGAAGAAAATGGTGAAACTGTAAATTTACTTTTATAACGCTATAGTTCTTTCAAAATAAAAGGATGAATTTATAGTTCCGTCTGTCTGAATTGTTCCAGCTGGTCCAATAGAATTCCGGATAATTTAATAAAATTATCGCATCAACTCCTCCATCAGAATTAAAAAGATTCTTTTGAAGTGAATAGCAAAATAAGATCGGGGGAAGGGTAGAGAGCAAAGCATAGAGCATGGATTGATGAGGAGAATGTGGATTAAATTTAATACTCTTATACCTTTGGGTGGGATGTTTTATTATCTTTCACGTCAATATTTATTATCAAGAAAATTGGAGATTTGCAGGTGAGTCAGTCCGAATTCCGGGAATATGATTTCGAAAATCCTTCCCTGCTATACAAACTTGAGGATTTTCTGAAAAGGTGGTTGGCCCCTTTTTTCATGTACGGACCTTATATAAGAAAATATAACCTGAAAGGCAGTGAACGTGTGCTCGATTTTGGTTGCGGAGGTGGTGTTTCTTCTCTTATTCTATTGAAATACCTGGACAAAGGTGGAAAATTGACAGGTGTGGATACATCCCGGTACTGGATTGAGAGAGCCCGCAGGCGTCTTCGTAAATATTTGAATGCAAATTGTATTCATGGGGATATCCGGGAATTGAATCTCCCTCCGGAATCATTTGATGTGATATCCATCATATATGTCCTTCACGATATTCCGCCGGACATCAGGAAGGAGTCGGTTCAGGCATTATTGAAAACATTAAATCATGGTGGGAAAGTATACATTCGGGAGCCAATCAGGGAGTCCCATGGTATGCCTGCGGAGGAAATTGTACAGCTCATGTTCCATGCTGGACTTGATGAGATTCACAGAACCCTCCGTAAAAAAGAATATCTCGGGATATTTGCAAAATAAACTTTTGGGAATTGTGGGAAGATATCAAACGATTGATAGTGAAATGGGGTACAGGAGAACTTCATCTGACTAATTATTAAATCCCATGATACCGGAGCAAAAAATAAAGCATTTTAATAATATAAAAGAATTTATCATGTGAGAATGATCTAATTCTGGCTACTGACTGCTTGCTTCTGGTAACTGGAGGTGCGTTTAAACCGGGACTGCCTTCTGCTTTCTCTATTTTGGTCTTCTTTTCTTGTTTTCTTTTCTCTTGTATCTTGTCGTCTTGTAATCTTATTTTATTTTTTGCCTTAAATAAAACTTTCATTTTACAATTGATTTCATTAAATTTCCTGATGAAACTTTTAGCGATTTCCAGGGTATTTGATATACTGGTTTATCCGAGGAGAAGTTATGAAAAAGTTACTGATCGTCTTTGCGGCTATCTGTCTACCGGCATTGGTTTTGGGCCAGATGAAACAGGATACCAAACTGCCCTCGTTCTCACAGGTGGGCACAAAACCATACAGCAATTTGATTCTGGGATTCATAAATCCGGATAAACTGACCATGAATCATACCTTTTCCATGAGTTATATGGGCATGGGAAACGGCGGAATGATGATGAACAGCTACATGAATACCATCAATTATCAGATCAGCAATCCGCTCTTTCTTCGATTTAATCTTGGAATTATGAATACACCCTATAATTCCTTCAATAATCCCGCACTGAACAATACCCGGTTTTTCGGTGGTGCTCAACTGTTCTACCGGCCCTCGGATAACACCATGATCAAGCTAGGATTTGATATCCGTCCCGGATATTACCGGCCAGGGTATTATGGGCCCGGTTTTTATAACAATGAATTTGACTGGTGATTTAGTTTAGGAGACTGGCGAGTTTGGCGAAACGTGTTCGGAGAGACCTTTCAAATAAAAAAGTAAGGCAAATAGTCAAAAAAAAGCTTCAAACAAGTCGCCAGCAGACCCAACGCAGCCCAAATTTCTCCCGAAATATTTTTACCTATCTTAAACCTCTGTTCTATTTTTTTGTTTTTGCCTTATTTATTTTCATCCTGTACCAGATAACAACATCGCTTAATTTTACTGAATTTTTTTCTTCAAATGGAACTGAAGTAAAACCCTCCGATACCCCCCCACTCCAGGCAGTTGCACCTCCCCGGGAATCTGATACCACAGAATCGCAGATAACTCAACCGATCCTTACACCAGTTCCGCAGAATACTCAGGTTGAGGTTTTAAACGGATGCGGTGTTCCCGGCATAGCCAAAAGTACCACTGCTTTTCTCCGTCACTTTAAATTCGATGTGGTTTACATGGGTAATTATTCCAATTTTAATGAACAAAACACCCGCATTATAGACAGAATCGGAAATATTAACAGCGCCATGAAAATAGCGGAAACTCTTGGAGTTGAAGAGCAGTACGTAACAACTGAAGTCGACAAAAGTAAACAGCTTAATGTCACAGTGATTCTGGGCAAAGATTATAAATCTCTGAAACCGTTTAAAAATTAAGAGGCATATATTTGAATTCGGAAAAATTGGCACGGAAGGTCGCCAGGCTTGCCTGGGAAAAAAAGGGTAATGAAATTGTTATCCTCGATGTTACCAAACTGGCGGATTTCACCGACTACTTTGTTATTATCAGCGGCGAATCCGAGCCCCACGTAAAAGCCATTGCAGACTACCTGGAAGAAAAGACTGAAAACGGTGATGTTAAAATCTGGCACAGGGAAGGATATCAGAATTTTAATTGGGTTCTTCTGGACTTTATCGATGTAGTTGTCCATATTTTTCGCGAAGAATCCAGACAATTTTACGAGCTGGAAAAACTGTGGGGGGATGCACGCATAATACGGATTGAGGAAAATGCACCTGATAGAATCTCATCTGCAGAAAAAAATTGATGATTGCCTCGATGAGCTCAATTATCCCCATCTATCCTATGCTTTTGAAATACCGAAGATAGAAACCCATGGGGACTTGAGTACCAACCTGGCCATGCTGCTGGCCGGTCCTCTGGGAAAACCACCTCGCCAGATTGCTCAAAGTCTGGTGGATAAGCTGGATCTGCCGGATAAGCAGATCTCCAGGGTAGAAATTGCCGGTCCCGGTTTCATCAATTTTTTCTTTTCAGCCAAATTTTTACATGACACAGTCCGGCATATTCTGAAACTGAATCGTAATTTTGGGAAAAATGCACAAGGCAGAGATCAAAAAGCCCAGGTGGAATTTGTCAGTGCAAACCCGACCGGGCCACTCACCATAGGACACGGGCGGCAAGCGGTGCTGGGAGACACTATTGCCAATTTTCTGGAATGGAGCGGATATGAGGTCATCCGGGAATATTATTTCAACAATGCCGGACGACAGATGCGGGTACTGGGTGACTCCGTAAGACTCCGTTATCTGGAATTGCTGAGGGAAAAAATCGACTTCCCTGAAGATTATTACCAGGGAGAATATATCACCAATATTGCCCGTGGAATGATTGAAAAATATTCCGATGCCCTGAAAGGAAGATTACCAGAAGATCTGGACCTGTTTATCCGGGAAGCGGAAAATGAAATTTTTAGAGATATCAAACAGACCCTTAAACGACTGGGAATTTCATTCGATGTCTATTTCAATGAAAAAGATCTGTATGAAAAAGGAAATATCGACGATGTTATCCGTCGATTTAAGGAAAAAGATCTGGCATATGAGAAAGAAGGTGCGCTATGGTTTCGTTCCACTGCGTTCGGCCTGGAGCAGGATCGGGTGATCCTGAAAAGTTCGGGTGAACCTACATACAGACTACCGGATATTGCATATCATATAACCAAATTCGAGCGCGGATTTAACCTGATTGTAGATATTTTCGGCGCAGATCACATCGCTACCTATCCGGATGTCCTGGCAGGCGTCAAAGCACTGGGATATGACGAATCCCGGATAAAAGTGCTGATCCATCAGTTCGTGACACTCTATCAGGGCTCTGAAAAAGTGAAAATGTCTACCCGCAAAGCAAATTTTGTGACGCTTGATGAGCTGATGGATGAAGTAGGAGTGGATGTAACCCGCTGGTTTTTCCTGATGCGCAATATGGACAGCCATCTGAATTTCGACCTTGTTTTGGCCAAGACGCAATCCGATGAAAATCCGGTTTATTACAACCAATATGCGCATGCCAGAATCTGCAGTATTCTGAGAAATGCTGAAGAGAAAGGCATATCATTCACCGATATGAATAGTCTGAATCGGCTGGAAAATCCCAATGAATTTCAACTTATTAAAAAAATGGTGGAATTCCCGGCTGTTATTGAACGAAGCACCCGTGAATTTACCCCGCATCAACTCACCCAGTATCTTTCTGAACTATCCACAGTTTTCCATAAATTTTATACTGAATGCTGGGTTTTGTCGACTGACAAGGAACTTTCCCAGGCGCGCCTGGCTCTCTGCCTAGCCACAAAAACCGTGCTGGCTAATGGGTTTGCCATTCTGGGAGTTTCGGCACCGGAGTCAATGTAACAGAATACACTTTACTCCGCCCGGATGGAGGAGGGAACCTAATAAAAAACATGAAATCTGAATAGAGGGAGTCATTATCATGTCAATACTGGTAGTGGGATCCATTGCACTGGATACGGTAGAAACCAGACGCGGAAAAGTCACTGATTCTCCCGGCGGTTCAGCACTTTATTTTAGTGCGGCCGCCAGCTTTTTTGTGCCGGTTAATATAGTGGGAGTAGTGGGTGAAGACTTCGATTTTTCAGAAATTGCTTTTCTGGAAAAAAAGAAGGTGGATATGAGCGGCCTTCAGGTAGAGAAAGGAGAAACATTCCGGTGGGGAGGACGATATCACGATGATATGAATTACCGTGACACCCTGTTCACCTATCTGAACGTATTCGAGACCTTCCATCCGGTTATCCCGCCGGCATACCGGAAGAGTGAATTTGTATTTCTGGCAAATATAGATCCTGCATTACAGCTCGAAGTGCTATCCCACATGGCATCGCCTACCCTCACAGTTCTGGACACCATGAATTTCTGGATAAGCGGAAAGCGTGAGGAACTTGATGAGGTTATACGAAAAGTAGATATACTGATATTGAATGATGAAGAGCTGAGGGAATTAACCGGATCACCAAACTTAACTGCAGCCTCCTCTACCCTTCTGAAAGACGGACTAAAAGGTCTGGTGATTAAGAAGGGAGAGCATGGCGCCCTGCTCATCACAGCCGATGATTATTTTGCAACACCGGCATTCCCGGTCACCGAAGTGGTGGATCCTACTGGAGCCGGTGACACATTTGCAGGCGGTTTTGTCGGCTATCTGGCATCCTGTAAGAGACTGACCAAAAACAGTTTCAGGAGAGCTGTTGCTTACGGTAGTGCCATCGCATCTTTTAACGTAGAATCATTCAGCTATAATCGCCTCAAGGAAATTGAGATGGAGGACATTGAGAACCGGCTTCTTCTTTTCCGGCAGATGACACGTTTCTGATCAGCGGAAAACAAGCTGTAAAGAGGATTTGTAATCCTGTATGTTCGTTTTCAAAAGAGAAGCCGCCAGTGAGCTGTCCAGTGAACAATCAGGTGGCCGGGAAGCTGCCAGGTTGGCCTCTTCAGAGCGGATGGGGATAATCAGATTGTCATCCAGCGAAAATATCTGACAGAGTAAATATCCCATTTCCAGTCGGGACAATTTTTCTGGACCTCCCAGATGAATAATTCCACAAAAGTGATGGTCTGCCAATTCCCAGATCGATTTCGCCAGATCCTTTACCGAAATAGGAGACCGGTACTGATCGGAAAAAACAAAAACCTGCCGACCCGCATATAGATTTTTCAGCATGATCTCGGTAAATGAAGGTCGACCTTTGAATGCGGTCCCATAAAAAAGTGCCGGTCTTACAATCACAGCATCTTTACATATCTTCAGAATTTCTTTTTCCGCGTTAATTTTGGTTGAAGCATAGAAGTTAACTGGATTGGGTTTATCTTTTTCCGAGTAGTTGCCCCTCTTACCATCGAAAATAACATCCGAAGAGACAAAAATGTAACGGATATTCCTGTCAGAAGCCAGACGTGCCAGTCGTACACTCACCCGGTTATTGATGGCATCCGCC
>JAFGSO010000216.1 GCA_016934605.1 Calditrichota bacterium
AATCAGGATAAAGTCAACCGAAAAAGTGGCGATGCGGGCATATGCCGAGCCGATTATTCCGAACACAGGAATTAAAATTAGGTTGAGAATAAGATTTACAGCAATCAGAATCAGCGAAATGTTACGGATTACCGCGCCCTCCCCTTTGACAATCAGGAAATAAGTGTAGGTTTTGCTCAGTCCACTGATTCCAAAGGCGACAGCCAGTGGAATAAGCACGGGTATTGAAGCCTCATAATTCTGTGAGAAAACGGTACGGACAATCCAGGGTCCGAAGATGACTATTATTGCTACCGAAACAAATGTCCATGCTGCATTCAAAATCAGTATTTTCCGGTCGATCTTCGCTGAATCAGAGAATCCTCGGTAAAGTGAGGTGGAGAGGGATGTAGAGAAAAGTGATAATGGAAAGGTGATGGTAAAAGCCAGAGAATAATAGGCAAGTTCTTCCGCGTCCAGAAAAAAGGCGATAAAAAGTTTATCAATATGAAACAACAGCGCATGTACCAGTTCCGCCCAGTACATATTCATTCCGAAAATTTTCACCTCTCTTAAAACTGATTTCAGAGATTTCTGAATACCATGGAAGTTCAATGGCTCAAATGTCAGAAAAAGCAGAAAAATAATGACAAAGCTTACCAGATTAGCCAGGGTGGTATTGATCAGATTCAGAATCCGTAAATATGTAAGCCCTATTAGGATTAATAAATAGATGACACGGGGAGAGAAGAGGAACCATGCCAGACGATATATTTTACCCGATCCCCGGAGAATTTTCTGCCAGAAATCATACAGAAGATAGATTCCGGCCAGAGGAAAGAACAGCGCGATAAGCCCACCGATATCGACTTTAAAAATATCATTGACAAAATCTTTCAGGATAAATAAAACCAGCGAAAACAGGAGATAAGTGAGGATTGCGAGCGATAGTGAGGCTGCCAGAATTTTTCCTGATTCCTCCTGCGATCTTGAAAGTGCCAGCATGCGGGAGGATGCTTCAAAAATTCCGAATGTAAAGAAAATAAAAAGTGAATTTATAAGGGTGATAAAGAGGTTAAATTGGCCGAATTCTCCAACCGAGAGTGACGAAATGTTAAGCCGCGTAATGGCCCAGCCAATGCCCAGATTTAAAACCTGAACACCATACAGAACGATTACAGGTTTCATTTTCTTAGAATTCAAAATTGTGTATAACCAGAGTGATTATATTTTTGTTTCTGCCGGGAGGCTGCAGAGTTATCTCATTCGTTTTCTTCTTTTTCGAATGATTTCCAGTTGAAATAAAAACTGATAGAATGCATTGCGATAATAAAAAATCTTATTCCCGTGCTGCAAAATTCCTCCCAGCTCCAGTTTCACCGTGCTGATGGCAGGAGACATGGCTCCCAGAAGATTAAATTCTTTAAACCCCTGATCACGATAATGACTCATGACCCTCCAGTGAAGATACAGCTCCGCCTCAGGCCTGGAATGGGCAGTGTCCCTTCCCGAAAAAAGAGCGTATACCACCGGACAATCTTCTACAACAATCATGACCGACAGCGGTTCATGGTCAATTGATACGGCATAACCTCTGATAATCTGCCGGCTATTTAATTCCGAGACCAACTGTACAAAATCATTCTCGGGAATGGGTGGGTTGAGTCCGTCAACCGAATAGCTCTGGCGAATTAGATTATAACAAACCCGATAATCAGAATACGGCCCAAATCCGCACGGTTGTTCTTCAAACTTTCTGATGTGACGTCGCTGATTATGACTCATCCTATCCATCGGTTCTTTTCCCGTCTCAAGTGGGATTGAAATGGTGTAGTCCGGAACAAATTTCCATCCCCCATGAACAAAAGTGCGCAAATCCCGAAGCGAGGATGAGGCACTCAACGTGGCAAATTGGTAATTTTGTCGGATGTAGACTTGAAGCAAATTGCATATCTGTTGTTCAATTTTTATCTGCCGCATATAGTTTCTGTCTTGCGGATGTTCGCCCAGGAGGATGTGGTTTATAGGTATGTAAAACGGGATTGTGGTATAATTAAGATAAAACCGTTTTCTGGTATAAAGTACCGTTCCTCCCAGAATCCGATCCTTATTCAGGACAACCGGAACAACTATTTCATGGCCAAAAATTTTTGATACGGTAAGGAAATAAGAAGAAGTGTGAAATACCGAGCCGCCCGGAGCGGTTTTAACAAAACTATCCCACTCTTCCCGGTCCTCTGCTCCCAATAATTTCAGCCGGAAATCCGATCTTGATACTGTCACGATTTTTTCAGATTTTGGACCAGTTTTACCATGATGGCTTTCTGGACATGCATTCTGTTCTCTGCTTCATCGAATACAATTGATTGAGGACCATCAATCACCTCATCGGTAATCTCATCGCCCCGATGCGCTGGCAGACAATGCATCACCCTGGCGTCCGGTCTGGCTTTATTTAACAATTTCTGGTTCAGCTGATAAGGAGCAAAAATTTTCTTTCTCTCCTCCGCTTCCGATTCCTGCCCCATGCTGGCCCAGACGTCCGTGTAAAGCACATCTGCCCTGTTCACCGCTTCTTCAGGATCGCTGGTTATTTCAATTTTACTCTTTCCTGACTTCTGAGCACGTTCGAAAGTGGTTTTATCCGGCTCATAATCTCTTGGTGTACATATTACCAGATGGATCGGAATCCGGGAGGCAAAATTAATCCAGGAGTTTGCGACGTTGTTACCATCGCCAATATAGGTTATTTTAACATTTTCGATTCGGCCGAGGTGTTCCAGGATGGTAAAGGCATCTGCCATGATCTGACAGGGGTGATTGTAGTCAGTAAGACCGTTTATCACCGGCACCCGCGAATATTCAGCCAGTTCCTCAATATCGGCATGAGCAAAAAGCCGCGCCATTATCAGATCGTTATACCTGGATATGACCTGTGCAACATCTTTCACTGCCTCTCTTTTTCCTATCCCGATATCCTGAGGTGCCAGATAAAGGGCACTTCCACCCAACTGATAAATCCCGGTCTCAAAGGAAATTCGGGTACGTGCCGACGGTTTGGCAAAAATCATCGCCAT
>JAFGSO010000217.1 GCA_016934605.1 Calditrichota bacterium
GCAAAGGCAATAGTCCGGATCATATAATCGTTAACACGCGGAAACCGGATAAAGTAACTCTCAATAATTTCCTGAGCTTCTTCATTTGTAATACCCAATCTGGAGGCCAGACCGTACTGGGAAATACCATAAATAATACCGAAATTCACTTCTTTTGCCTTACGACGGTGATCGGCATGGACCTCCGACAACGGAATATTGAAAATGGCGGCGGCAGTGCTGGCATGAATATCCTCCCCCCGTTTAAAGGCATCCTTTAATCCCGGGTCTCCCGAAAGGTGGGCCATCATCCGGAGTTCAATCTGCGAATAGTCTGCACTCGTTATGAAATCCGCCGGATCCCCGGCGATGAAGGCCTTTCTGATCTTCCGGCCGACTTCAGTGCGGATCGGGATATTCTGCAGATTAGGATCGCTGCTGGATAATCGGCCGGTTGCTGTAATAGTCTGATTAAATGAAGTATGCAGCCTTCCGGTTTCCCGGCTGATCAGGAGCGGCAACGCATCCACATAGGTGGATTTTAATTTGCTCAGTTTCCGGAATTCCAGGATTTTTTCGACCAGCGGATGGCTGCCATATTTTTCCAGGATCTGTTCAGATGTTGAGAACTGTCCGGTTGCGGTTCGTGCCGGCTTTCTTCCTCCAAAATCTTTGTGAATCTCCATCTGCTCGAATAATATCTTTCCCAGCTGTTGCGGCGAGTTGAGATTAAACTGACTGCCCACCATTTCATATATTCTGTGTTCCAGCTCCGTAATCTCGTTTTCCAGTTCGGAAGACATTTCACGCAAAAACGGTACATCTATCTGAACCCCGTTTTTTTCCATTTCCAGAAGAACCTCCACCAGCGGCATCTCCAGCGTTTCAAACAATTCGTAGGTACCTGTCCTCTTCATTTCCTTTTCCAGGATCTCTTTCAGCCTGAAAGTAATGTCGGCATCTTCGCAGGTATAACGGCAGACATCCTCCACCGAGATATCGGCCATGGAAAGCTGCTTTTTCCCCCTGGGTCCAATCAGACTTTCAATGGGTATCATCCGGTAATTCAGATAAGACAATGCCAGTGCAGCCAGATTATGCTGGCGTGAACCCGGATTCAGTAAATAGTCTGCAATCATGGTATCGAACTTCATATTGTGCAGACAAATACCCAGATGATATAACATCAGGCCGTCAAATTTGATATTCTGTCCACCCTTTCCAATATCCGGTGATTCAAATACCGGCTTCAATGCTTCCACTGCCTCGGCCTTCGTGAAATCAGCTTTCCTATAATTGAAGGGAAGATACCAGGCTTCCTGAGCCTGCAGGGAGAAGGAAATTCCGATTATTTCCGAATCAAATGTTTTCAGTCCAGTGGTCTCCGTATCGAACACAAAAAATTCAGAATCCTTGAGCTTTTGAACCAGATTATGAAGTTTTCTTCTGCTGTCGACCAGGTGGTAACGGAGTTGATCATCATTCTGATCGGTGGCTCCAAAAGAATCTATATCAACAAGTTCAGCCAGACGATCCATAAGCGACCGGAACTCAAGATCCTCAAATAATTTCAGCAGTTTCTGGCCGTCAGGAGTAGTAGATTTTATTTTTTCCAGATCCAGATCCACCGGCACATTGCGATTAATTGTCACCAGTTCCCTGGATAGATAGGCATTTTCTCTTCCTTCAATCAACTTATTTTTGAGCCCTTTCTGGGGGATCTGATTGAGGTTATCATAAATACTGTCAAGTGATCCGAATTTGCGGATTAAATCTGCAGCTGTTTTCTCACCGATACCGGCCACACCCGGTATATTGTCACTTTTATCTCCCATCAGCGCCAGAAAATCTATGACCTGCTCAGGAGAAAAACCGTAACGTTCCATCGGGGTCGATTGATCCCAGATTTCCACATCCTTTCCGGGACGAATAACATACATCCTGGTTTTTTCCGAGAGAAGTTGCATGAAATCCTTATCACCGGTTACCATGAAGGTCTCCAGATTTTGTTTCTCTGCTTCTCTGGCCATTGTTCCAATCACATCATCCGCTTCATAGCCGGGCTTTTCAATAACTGGAATGTCAAAAGCACGAACCAATTCCACTACTCGAGGATACTGCTCCACCATCTCTTCAGGCATTTTTTCCCGGGTTGCTTTATAATCTTTGAATTTCTCATGTCGAAAGGTAGGTTCTTTGGTATCAAATACCACGGCAATGTAGTCTGGTTTTTCTTCGAAAAGAATTTTCATTAATGAATTGGTGAATCCAAAAATGGCACTGGTATTTTCGCCTTTGGTATTAATCAGCGGGCTTCGAATAAAGGCAAAATGTGCCCGGTAAAAAACAGCAGAGCCATCGATCAGAAATAAACGGGATTTTTCACTCATAAATTAATCCTCTTTTTTATCATAAAGATTTTTTTAACAAATTCATTTTATTTTATATGATTATTCCATTAGCTCCTAAAATCTTTTTAAATATAGTTATTCAAAAAATATTTATAGAGGTAATATGTTTAGTGCTGTCTTTTTTAGTAC
>JAFGSO010000218.1 GCA_016934605.1 Calditrichota bacterium
AGCTGTTATTTTCTGGCCATTGATTTTGATGGGGCCGATTGGAAAGATGATGCACGCTCATTTGCACAATCCTGCATTGAACTTAATATCCCCGTTTCAATTGAAATTTCACGGTCTGGCAATGGCGCTCATGCCTGGATTTATTTTGCGGATTCTGTACCGGCGCGTCTGGCCCGGCAACTTGGATCTGCGTTACTTAGTTTTACCTGTGACCGTAATCGAATGCTTTCCCTTTCCAGCTACGACCGTTTTTTCCCGAATCAGGATACACTGCCGAAAGGTGGTTTTGGTAATCTGATTGCGCTTCCGCTTCAGAAAAAGTCACGTGACAAAGGATGCCGTGTTTTTGTAGACGAGGAATTTGTCCCTTATCCGGATCAATGGAATTATCTGGCATCAATCCGGTATATGCAAGAATCGGATCTGAAAAACGCAATTATGTCTGCAAGCAGGAACAGACATCCGCTTGATCTGCAATATTTATCTGACGATGAAAAAAAACCATGGGAATCTCCGCTCCCCGATTCCAAACAGATACCCGGTGTGTTGCCGAAATCAATAAATTTAGTGCTGGCCAATCAGATATTTATTGACAAATCCGGACTTTCCCCAACACTCACTAATCGCATTATCCGTCTGGCTGCTTTCCAGAATCCTGAATTTTATAAAGCTCAAGCAATGCGGCTTCCGGTGTGGAATAAACCCCGGATCATTGCATGTGCCGAGAATTATCCAGAATACATCAGTCTGCCACGAGGATGCTTTGATTCTCTCCGGGAGATGTTACAAAAAAACCGTATCGGTGCAGAAATTAAGGATGAAAGAACCAGTGGAAATCAGATTGCAATAAAATTTCTGGGAAGGCTTCACAAAGAACAAAAAATGGCTATGAGTGAAATGCTGAGGAATGAAATTGGCGTTTTGTGTGCACCGACTGCTTTTGGAAAGACGATAACTGCTGCAGCGATAATAGCCAGGCGTAAAGTGAACACGCTTATTCTGGTGCATCGGTCACAGTTACTTCGGCAGTGGCAGGAACGATTGAACAATTTTCTGAAAATTAAACAAGATGATCTTGGCGTGATGGGTGGAGGTAAGGCTAAACTTACTGGAAAAATTGATATTGCTGTTATGCAATCTTTATCCCGGCGGAATGACCTTTTTGAACTGATAAACAAATATGGCCAGATCATTGTTGATGAATGTCATCATATTTCAGCATTTTCATTTGAGAAGATTGTTAAACAGGCAAAAGCTAAATATGTGATAGGACTTACTGCCACGCCAATCAGACGCGATGGTCATCATCCGATTATTTATATGCAGTGTGGCCCGATTCGCCATATCGCCGGAAAATCTGAAAAGATTCCGCTGCAGTTGGAAGTTTGTCCACTGAAAATACATTCATCCGGCCTTTCTCCCGATATGGATATTCAGGAAGTATTCCATGAACTGATTCATAACCAGAACCGCAATCGGCGTATCGCACAGGACATTCTGACGTCATACAGGAATGGCCGAAAAATTATCGTTCTAACTGGCAGAATCGCACATCTTGGATTGCTAAGAAAGTTTTTGGGTGATGAAATTGAAAATTGTTTCATCCTGCATGGACGAATATCCAGAAAATATAGCCGGCAGATATTTGAAAAGCTCGATGAATTGAGTAATTCAGCTCCACGCGTCATTCTGGCTACCGGCAGTTTGATAGGGGAGGGATTTGACCACCCGCCACTGGATACCCTGGTACTGGCCATGCCAGTTTCCTGGAAAGGTACTCTTCAGCAGTACGCAGGCCGACTTCACCGGAATTATCGGAATAAAAAAGTTGTGCGAATATATGATTATATAGATTATAATGAACCAAGGCTTATCAGAATGTGGAATAAACGTAAGCGTGGTTATCGGGCAATGGGATATCAGCTTCAATCTGTTGATGATGAATTTTTTTAGATTATTGTAGTAATTATAACAGTTACAATAATTATGGTATCATATCTTTAATTTCATTATCCTATCATCTATTATGTCAAATCATATACTAAGAGAAAATGACTGAATCTTCTATTATTGTTATTACATTTCATGCGTGTATGCTGTATCCAGTCTCCTGAATCCTTACCTATACCTTATATCCTTATACCCTTAATCCTTCATCCTTAATCCTTCATCTTTCATCCTTCATCCTAAACCTTATTTCATCACCACCATCTTCCTGGTTTCCACAAATCCCTCTGCCTCCAGCCTGCACAGGTACACCCCACTGGCCAGATTTCCAGAATCAAATCTGACAGAATGGGAACCAGCCTGTTGAATTTCATTCACCAGAGTGGCAACTTTCTGTCCCGTGGTGGTATAAACCGTCAGTTTTACCGGACTGCCGGCTGCCAGCTGCCAGCTGATTACTGTGCTTGAATTAAACGGATTTGGATAGTTCTGCTCCAGTTTAAACGATTCGGGGATTTGATTATCAAATGAGCCAATTCCGGTTGGAGCATCTATGGTCAGTGCTTTCATGCAAAAATTGGCAGTTCCGTTCCAGTCGGTATGAGTAGTTCCAAAATCATAATAATTTAAATCCTGCCAGCTGGTGCCATCGAAATAATAGCTTTCATTCGGGTTAGCCGTTGAATTAACCACGGTATTCATGGTCATTGAGCCCAGTAGTACCGGTACTATAGATGTCCGGTCGAATGCCTGTCCGCCCTCGGAAAGATACAGGTAGAGAAAAAAATCGTCACCCGCCGTTAATTCTACCGGTGAATCTAAATCTATCGTATGAAAACCGGTATGGTTAATTGAACCGGTTTGTACTGCCATGGTGTCAAGTAAAAAACCGCTTTCAAACCGATCGAACACCACCACCACATATTCCACACTGTCCGCTGTGGTATAAAAGCTGACGGATTCCAGCAGTTCGGATCCGCCGGCAGTAAAGGCATTAAAAGCTTCACTCCAGAGCGGATTCGTATCACGCCAGCCATGATAATCGTAATAGTAAATATGATGATACTGCAGCGGTTCAACATCCTGAAATGAGATTGCTCCCATTTCAGGATGTTGGCAACTATGTTTGTCATAGTAGGAAATCCAGAAATATCCATTAAGTCCCCAACTGGTTCCCCAGCTGTTTTTCACCAGCCATGCTCCCGGTTGTGGTGCCTGGGTTATTTTGTTGTCATCCCAACCCACGATGGCTACTGCGTGATTAGGGTCCCAACTCAGTGCGGGCGGCTGGTAATGAATATTATTGGATATCAGGGTACCATCGTAACACATGCATGTTCCCAGAACACCTTTCTCCATGATTTTCGTTTTGATAATATCAATGTTTTCCAGATTCGGGCCGGCCGTGTACCATTCAATGTCCCGGGCATAGTAGTAGTGATAACTTGCATTATACCGCTGTGGAGCGTTCGGATAGGATTGACCATCAATATCCCGCACGGCACCTTCCCCCCGGGACAGATAGGCTGCGGTTATCAGATAATCGCCGCCCTGATGAACCACCAATCCGTTTCCGGTGGGAGGATCCAGATCATCGTTGTTATACTGATTGAATCCGTTCCACCAGTCCAGGTGATACTCCGCCAGATTCGGTTCGCCGGTTTCACCGGCCGCTGCCCAGACACCGGTCATCAGCAGATTCCCTTCCATGGCAGCCATTGCTCCATGGGTCCAGCAGGTTCCGCCACTCTGACTTTTAACCGAAGTGACATAGTTCGTCCCATTGACATTTCTAAGATCATAGGTTGCTGGGGGATCGGCTAAGATAATACCGGCTACAAGCAAATTTAGGCATACAGTTTTTATCAGAATATTCACAGGTACCTCCGTTTGCATGAAAATTTTAAAGAGCTATTTGAAATGAGAGTTAAGAAAAGTATAGGTTTACCACTAATAATGGATTCCTTTCATTAGTCTATCTAACGATAAAGAATTTTGCATATCTTTTTTCCGCTGATCAATTCTGTCCTGCGACCAGTAGATTCAGCAGCATTCATAAAAGAAAAAATTTTAAAATACAATAATATTTTCTCAGTTAAAACAACCCATCATGAAATATGCTTTATTATACAAAATTGTGAAATATTTGTCAAGATTGCATATTTAAAGTTAGATTTTCGAAAATTAATAATTTCGATTATGTCCTCAGGTCATATTTTCGATAAAATAAACTGTTTTTTTATCATGTCTAAATGTTCTCATAGTATATCAATTTTAATTATTTGATTACTTTTTCTGTATGATACGAGCCAAGTGACATGGGGTTATTTTCTTTTTTATGTTTATTGATTTTGAAGCATTTCAGTGAATATATTTTAAAAATATTGATGTGATTTTATAATCTTATTCGAATTGATTCATATTAATTACAGGAAAGGTGATAAAACATGAACAGAACCCGCACATTTTTTCTGATGTTGTCACTTACCATACTTTTTGTGGTAATTGGGGGTGCTGTGGGAGGGAGTCAGGGGGCTTTTATTGCCTTTTTATTCGCAGCTGCTATAAACTTTTTCTCATACTGGTTCAGTGACAAGATGGTGCTGAAGCAGTATGCCGCTTCGGAGGTCGGACCCGATGACCAGTCCCGGCTGTATGGCATTGTTTCAGATTTAACCCGGAGGGCCGGTTTGCCCATGCCGAGGGTTTTTGTTGTTCCCGAGCAGAATCCCAATGCATTTGCAACCGGACGTAATCCCGAGCACGCCTCTGTTGCCGCAACCGAGGGAATATTGAAGATTCTGGATGATGATGAGTTATCGGGAGTGATGGGACATGAACTGGCACACGTGAAGCATCGTGATATGCTCACCGGTACCATTGCGGCCACATTCGCCGGGGCCATTGCCATGCTCGGACAGTTTGCGCGTTTTGGGGTTGGTGATCAGAGTCGCCGTAATAATCCCCTGGGCCTAATACTGATCATGGTTGGGGCACCTCTTGGCGCCATGCTCATTCGTATGGCTGTATCCCGTGTGAGGGAATATGCGGCCGATGAGGGAGGATCCGAAATCAGCGGAAAGCCTCTGGCACTGGCAAGTGCTCTGGAAAAGCTCCAACAGGGTGTTCAGGCGGCTCCGCTTAAGCGGGGGAATCCGGCACATTCTCACATGTTTATAATGAATCCCTTCTTTGGCGGTCTGCAGAAGCTGTTTTCAACTCACCCACCGGTAGAGGAACGGGTCAAACGACTGCAACTTTTTGCCCGGAAAAGTGTTGGTTTGCAGGGAACTGTTTAGCAGCTCCACCGGCAGTTACCTCATGCTCAAACATAATCTGAATGCCGAAAGCTGCATCCATATCTGAAATTGTGCGGGAAACTGAAAATTTTTTTTCTCCCCGATCTGGAGATTACTGAAACCCGGAATAGTCTGCCATGAGATATGCTCCACCCGGATTATGTTTGAATGATTTCGATCTGATTAAACCGGACAATATGTATCATGTGATACATCTGCAGGGTCCGCCGGTCCATCCCTTTGATGCTGCCCGCCTGGAAACAAGCTATGGTCACGCCGTTTCGAAAGATCTGATCAGCTGGGAAACCAGAGCACCTGTTTTCGGAATATCATCACCCCCTCATTTTGACGACAGTGCTATCTGGACGATGCACATCGTGGATAAGGATAACAGATTATGGATGTTTTATACCGGAGTATCGCATCAAAAATATTTTTATCAGGCAATAGGACTCGCAGTTTCTGATAAGAAAGACGGGACTTCCTGGATCCGGTACAAATCTGAACCGCTGGTTTCAGCAGATTCCAGATATTATCAGACCGGAAATGATATGGCCTGGCGCGATCCGTTTGTAATATATGATGAACAGAACGACCAATGGATAATGTACAGTGCCGCAAAAACAAAAAGGGGTAACATAAAAACCAGAGGTTGTATCGGTGTAGCAACTTCAAAAAATATGATTGACTGGACAGTCCATCCGCCCATACTTGCACCGGCAAAATACAATGAAATGGAATGTCCGGTAATTTACAGATATAATGATGACTGGTATATGCTGGTTTCGATTTCAGACGACAGCAGAATTCATACCTTCCGGGCCCGGCAACCGCTGGGAAAATTTGAATATTGTGGGGTATTAACCTCGCATCATAATTATGCACCGCGAATTATTAAAGCCCCGAACGGAGATCCGGTATTACTTCATACAGTATCGCGAAGGTGGAGACACGAAGACAGCGGTGCTTTCATGAGAGGCATGCTGGCACAGCCGAAAAAACTGCTTTTCGATGATCATGGAATACCTTATCTGGGCTGGTATCTTCCTGTGGAAGAATACTTTTTATCTGATGAAATTGATGAAGGCAAGAATGGATTATTCAGTATACAATTACCTTCATATTATGGTAAAGTTGAAATGTATTTCCGTCTGAATAAGAAAAATTCTCAGAAATCAGGACTACAATTATTATTAGACAGTAAGTATCTGATACTGCAATATTTAGAAGATAAATATCTGCTGGAATCTGTAGAAATAGCAGAAAAAATAAAATTTAAAGAAATAAAAATTCTATTAGTCGGAGAATTCATTGAAATTTATTGCGATGACAAGTTATTTATGTCCACCGTGACCTACCGTCACAAATATGGAAAATTCGAAGCCTGGATAGATCAAAAAGCCGTCGATTTTTCTTTTAAAGCTTATATCAACAAAATGAATAACCCGGCTAGATATGATATAAATAGGATACCATAATATGATGCTGTCCCGGTCAGCAAAATGAAATAAAAACTGATAATTATTCCTGTGCCACCGAGGCCACAGAGAGCACTGAGGCTTTTGAATAATTTTTGATTTTATTGTTAGAGTTTGATCTTTTTCCCCTTCTGTGATCTCCGAGTCTGCCAGATATGGGTGTTTCAATTGATGATGTTTTTAGTGCTGGTAATTCAAAATGCAAAATCTGAAATATGGTGTCGTTTTGTTATACTGGTTAATTCACAAACATTCACATCATTATACCATACATTGATCTTTGTCTCTGTGTTCTCTGTGTGCTCTG
>JAFGSO010000219.1 GCA_016934605.1 Calditrichota bacterium
TAGCCCCCTTTGAAAAAGGGGGTTGGGGGGATTTGTAAAGATTAGGTGCCAGGATTCAGGAGACAGGATTTAAACTGACAAGTGCTAACCGTTGTATCTTTTTTTTGCCCTGTAAGGGCGAAATAAAAACCAGTAGCGAGTAGCCAGTATCCAGTGGCCAGCATCCAGCAACCAGAAGCCAGTTGCCAGCATCCAGCAACCAGTGACCATGATTAAGGTAGATCCATGTTCCTGAATCCTGTTTCCTGTGTCCTTTTTTGTCATTCCTCCTGCAAATTAAACCGCTGCAGCTTATTCCGCAGAGTTCTCAGCGAAAATCCCAGCTTGCGTGCCGCATGGGTTTTATTACCTTCAGAATCCTTCAGTGCCCTTCTGATAATCTCCCTCTCACACATCTGCAGTTGTTCCCTGAAGGGAATATTTTCATTGGCCTTCAAAACTTCCGATAATCTGAAACTACCAGCGGATTTTTCACTATCCTGAGATTGCAGGTACCCGGGGAGGTCTGTCTTGTTTATAATGGAGGACTCGGTCATAACAATAGCATTTTCCAGAGAGTTTTCCAGCTCACGGATGTTGCCGGGCCAGTGATACTGCAGCAAGATGTCCATTGCCTCCGGTGTTATTCCACTGATTTCCTTGTTATTTTTTGCTGCATATTTCTTGAGGAAATAATCGGTAAGTGGACCAATATCCTCCGGTCGCTCCCGTAATGGCGGAATAAAGATGGGAATAACGTTCAGCCGGTAATAGAGATCTTCCCTGAACAGCCCTTTTTCCATGGCATTTTCAAGATTTTTATTGGAGGCAGCAATTAATCTCACATTCACTTCAATGTTTTCAATGCCCCCGACCCGCGTAAAGCTCCGATCCTGCAGAACTCTCAAAAGCTTGGCCTGCACGCCGAGGGGAAGTTCACCGATTTCGTCCAGAAAAATGGAACCTCTGTGGGCAAGTTCAAATTTCCCCTTTTTCGATTTATAGGCGCCGGTGAAAGCACCCTTTTCGTGTCCGAAAAGTTCACTCTCCAGCAGCGTCTCCGGGATGGATGCACAGTTTATTTCGATGAGTGGCTGGCTGCTGCGGGCACTCTGGAAATGTACTGCACGGGCAATCAATTCCTTGCCGGTACCACTGTCCCCCCGGATGAGTACCGTGGCATCGGTGACGGCCACTTTCAGAATTTTCTTAAATATCTCCTGCATTTTGCCGCTCACCCCAATAATATTGTCAAAACTGTAGGTCTGTTGAAGTTTATCCCGCAGGTCCAGATTTTCGGTAATAAGTTGCTGTTCTTTGATAGCCCGGTTAATCACAATCAGGAGTTCATCCAGATCAATCGGTTTGGTCAAATAATCATAAATTCCCAGTTTCATTGCCTCAACCGCATTCTTTACCGATCCGAATGCCGTCATCATGATAATCTTGATCTCCGGGTGCCGCTCCAGAATAATTCTGGATATTTCCAGACCGTCCCTGTCCGGAAGCAGGTAATCCATCAGTACAATGTTGAAATTACCCTTCTGAACCTCCTCCAGTGCTATCCGACCATTCTTGGCTTTTGAGACTTCAAATTTTTCCTCGCTGAGGATTTCTGCCAGACCTTCCAGCGTATTCAGGTCATCTTCAACAATCAGGATTCTTTCGTCCATGGTCATCTCTTCGGTAAAATTTCTCTCTATTTTTGAATAGTAAATCAGCAAAAAAGTTCACAAAAACAAGTATCCAGGGATCGAGCTCCAGAATCCTGAATCCAGTCCCCCAAAATCCCCCTTATTTACCATTTGAAAAAAAAGGGGGGAGTGAAAGTACCTAATCTATACTTTACGACATCACTATTTCGCCCTTCAGCTTAAACTTCATCTTCAAACATCTCTATACCCCTATACCCTTATACCCCTATACCCCTATACCCTTATACCCCTATACCCTTATACCCTTTTACCCCCTCCTTAATCCTTAATCTTATCTATTACCCCTCCAAGGGCAACTCAATAAACACGGTAGTACCGGATGCCTCCTTACTGGTAATCCGGATGTCTCCCTTGTGACCCTCAACAATCTGCTTGGCTATTGCCAGGCCCAAACCGGTACCTGTTTTCTTGGTAGTATAATAAAATTCGAAGATTTCACCCAGCTTCTGATTGGGAATACCGCTACCGGTATCGGTCACCTGAATCGACACTTTCCGGATCTGCGATTTCTTTTTTTTATCCGATGTACTGAGATGAGTTTCGATAGATACCTCACCGCCCTCCGGCATGGCTTCGAAAGCATTTAACAGAATATTTTGAAATACCTGTTTCAACTGATTATAATCGAACATCCCATAACAGCTGTTTGCAGAATATTTGCGTTTCACCAGAATTCCCATACTTCTGGCCTGCGCCTCCAGCGTTATAACCACTTCTTCCAGAATCTGATGTATGTCAGAGCGGATCAGATTCAGTTCCGGTGGCCTGGTGATAGCCAGAAAATTCGAGACCAGACTGTTCATGCGGTTTATTTCGGAAGAAATTATATTGAGATACTTGATTTTCTTATCCGGTGCCGTTTCCTCCTGCGTCACCAGTCGTCTCAGAATCTGCATATTGATATTCATGGCATTCAGGGGATTTCGGATCTCGTGACTTACCAGAGAGGCAAAACGGCTGATAGCTGCCAGCCTTTCCATCCGCCGTAATTGCCGCTGATTTTTCTCCAGCGATTCCGCCATCTTATTGAATTCTTCAGCCAGGACAACCAGTTCGTCCTGTCGCTCAATCTTGATGCGGTGAGTCAGATGCCCTTCTGCATACTGTCTTACACCATTCACCAGTGTCTCAATGGGCTGAGTGATACGCCGAATGGTTCCTGTAGCAAGCAGGATAGCCAGAACGGTTGTCAGAAGAACAAAAATCAATACCTGGTTCGTCATCTTCCTGACCAGTTCGAATGCCTCCTTTTCGGTCTGCTGCACCACAATACCCCAGTTGAGTACGGGAATGGGAACGTAAGAGGCTATCATTTTATTCCCATTATCCGAAAAAAAGGCGGTACCCGATTTCCCTTCCATCAGTTCCTGATAAAAAAAGTAATCTGCCAGCGATTCTTTGTTCAGAACTTTCTGTTTTTCAGGATGTGCGATAACCGAACCGTCCGAGCTGAGTACGAACGCAAAACCGGTTTTTCCCACCTGAATACTGTCTGCCACCCGCCAGATGTTCTGCAAATCGATTTCTCCAACCAGAACGGCTTCAACGGTATTGTATTTACGGATAGGCAGGGCAACAGACATAGCGGGAAAACTCGAGCGTGTAAAATAAACCGGCGAGAAATAGGTCTGACCGGTCATTGCCGCCCGTAAAGCAGGATCCTCACTGTAATCTTTCAATTCTTCTCCGAAACTGGTAGTCACCACCGCAATTCCGGAGCGGTCCAGAATATAGATTTTCTGAAAAAGCGAGTTGTTTAACTGAATTTTATTAATCACCCGGCTCTGGGTAAATCGTTCCATTTCCAGAATATCGCGCGTCTGGGCAATAGTACCCAGGATAGTAACCGGTTCCCTTATGAAGAGTGAAATCTCATTACTGGCACCACGGGCAATTTCCATATTCCGTTCAAAAATATAACTTTGAACGGTATTTTCGGTCAGACGGATCAGAATGAAACTGACGATCAGAATTGGCAGAACACCAAGACCCACGAAATTCAATACCATGCGGCGTTGAATCTTCTTCTCCAGATATCCGCGAATCAGGCGCTTAAAAACCTCAAAATATGTTTTAATATTAAACTTCTTCATCTGCTAGGGAGCCGGATATTTTTGCAGATTTTTCGGAACAAACCAGTTTTCAAAGGGCATGAGCCGGTAATAATAGACCTTCTCGCTGCTGTAACTCACCCGCATATTCTGGAATCGGCTATCCACAGCATAAATAATCTCATCATCAAAATAAAGAAAAATGGCAGGAGCATTCTGATAAAGAAAAATCTGAAATCGTGAGATTATTTTTTTTCGTAAGTTGGGTTGGGCATCGCCCTGGGCGAAAAGACGTTCAATCAGCGGATTCACATAATTCGTTGCTCCACCCTTGTTTTTTAGAACTTTAAAATAAAATTCTTTGATCACATTATACAGATCCTCATCATAATACGAATAGTTCTGTAAAACCGCCTGGTAGTTATTTCCTTTTACCAGTCTCTTTTTATTCTGCAGACTTACCGGTCTGGGTTGCACGTTTATGCCAAGTTCGGCCAGATGGATCTTGATTCCACGGGCAATGCTTTCTTCCAGATGAGAATTTTCCTCAAACAAAAGTTCAAAACTCAGGCTCCGTCCATCTTTCTCCAGTATTCCTCTTGGTGAGTTATTGATCCATCCGTCATTTTTCAGATTCCCCAGACTGACGTTCGGTTCATAACTATCTTCAATAATGTCCCGAAAAAAAAGAGGATGAGTATAATCGATAACAGAATAGGCAATATGACTATTTCTCTCCACAAGACCGTTAACAATCTCATTCTGATTAATACTTCCGCGTATGGCCGATCTCACCCTGACATTATCAAACGGGAATCCATTTATATTAAACAGAATAAAATAGACCTTTTTCTCGGGACGGGGAGCCGGAAAAATCTTGATCTGATTCTTGAGTACCTGATGCATCCTGCGGGCTGTTTCACTCTCTTTTATTTCGATAAGATCAAGATTTCCCCGCATAAAATCATCCAGCATTTCCTGTTCATTATCGTAGAACCTGTATATAATTCTTTCCAGAAAAGGAATTCCAAAAGCATAATTAGGATGAGGAACCAGAGAAATTGATTTTAAGGTCCTGCTTTCAAACATGAACGGTCCATAACCCATGGGATGTATATCCTGGAAAATCCCCTCATCTAAATCTTTCAGGTCCCGGTAATGAGCTTCAGATAGAATGGGAATATTGGAAAGATCCTGGTCGAAAAAATTGTCTTTTTCTTTGAGGAGAAAGGTGAATTCAAGATCTCCGCTGATGCTTAGGCTGTCCACATTGGAAAAATCGAATGTCCGGTTGAGCAGGTGACCGGAATTCTCCCGCAGATAATCAAAGGTAAATTTTACATCTCTGTTCCGCATTGGAATACCGCTGTGAAAATAAATATTTCTCAATATGGAGTAGTGCCAGATGTAACCCACATCCCGCGATGCCGGTTGGATGAAACGATCTACCAGAATGGGAGGTTGTCCGAATCGATCCACACCCTGGATCAGGCCTGTTCCGTAAATCAGTCGTGTAAGTTGTTTTTCCAGTATTGAATTTACCTTGAAGGGATTCAGATAGGCAGGTGGTTCTCCAACCTCTCCAATAATCAGGCGGTCTCCGAACGATTCAGCTGGCTGAAGCGGTAACTGGGCGGGAAGCATCATTACAAGCCCTGCCAGCACTGTGATGGTAAAATAAACGATTCTCAATATATTATCCGACAATTAGGCATCAGTTGCCAATTATAACAAATTACACTCTTGAAATCAATTTTATTCAATCATTTAACATATTCTGAGCCGAAACGTTTCGTTCTGGCTACCAGCTGCTGGTTACTTGTTTGATGATGGCTAAACCATGGACGGTTTAGTCCCGATGGGGCAACCGGAGGTTGACAGGGAATCGGGGCTTCTTGCTTTTTTTGTCCACGCCTTTCCGGCCGGCCAGACGGGAAATATCACGAATAGTGCATTCTGGATAAAAATTAATACAAGCATAGTGCATAGAGCAAAGAGGTGGAAAAAGTTAGGAGTCAGGATTCGGAAATCAGGTGTCAGGAGCCAGTTGGCAGTCTGCAGTCTGCAAAAAAAAGGACCCAGGAACCAGGATTCAAATTTTAGACAATAAAAAAGAAGTAATAAATTGCTAATATTAACAATCTTGAGCTAATAAGGCAATTCCCCCTTTTGTAAAGTGCCTGTCCGGCTGGCGCCAGCCAGTCAGAGGGGTGGGGGATTTTGTTTACCTCTCTCATGGCAAAATGATCATACCGGATGACAAACCCGGAGTTTCTGATGGTGACAAACCAAGCCCCGATAGGGGCGACATGTTTATAGTAAAAGATATAACCATAACAGGTGAAACCGCGTAGCGGTGACATGTTAAA
>JAFGSO010000017.1 GCA_016934605.1 Calditrichota bacterium
TCAGTTTCACAGGATAAAATCTTTAAATCATTGGCCTATCTTACTTTGTGCCCTGCTATCATGGAATTCATGAATTATTCAGGCTAATGCCTATGTTATTAAAATGTCTGAGAATGGTTTCTTATTTCTCGGATTTTTTCTTCGTCTTACTTTTCGTTTTACTTTCTCTGGTTTTTTCATCCTCTTCTGCTTTTTCCTCTTTCCTGGAGGTTTTTGCAGAAGTTTTCTTTTCCTTTGGTTTTTCTTCCTTTTCACCAGCATCAGCTGTTTCTTCTGCCTCTTTCTTTTCCGTTTTTTTCGCTGTTTTTTTCTTCACTTCCTTTTTTTCTGTTTCTTCAGCCTTTCCTTCGGCAGTTTCTTCTACTTTTTCCTCCTTGGCTGCAGATTCATCCTCTGATTTCTTCTCGCTGGTTTCAGGTTGTTTTTGTTCTTCGGCAGTTTCTTCTGTTTCCGCCTTTTCCGGAGTTACCTCCTCTTCTTTCTCTTCAGCAGTTTTCCTGGTCTTTGGTTTTCTGGCCGGACGTTCCCGCCCTTTTTCTTCATCAGGTAATCCCTGCAGAACTTCAGGAACTCCTTTTACCAGATCTCCCATGGTGGTAGGCGAAAAATTGTGGGATGTCATGAAAGAATCAATTTCATCCTTTTCTTTACCTTTCAAATATTCAGAAACTGAAAGAACAATCCGTTTATTTTCCTTATCAAATTCAATCACTTTCAATGGCAGTTCGTCACCGACCTTGAAGTGGTCTGAAGCACGTTTCATATTCGATTTCCCCAGATGATTCAAAGGTACGAATGCATCAACTCCCAGTGGCAATGTTACAATAACACCCTTATCAATAAGTCTGGAAATCGTCCCTTTTGTTTCGGTGTCGACTGAGTAGGAATCTTCGAAAGCATCCCAGGGATTAGATTCCACCTGCTTATGACCCAGAGCTATCCGTCGTTCTTCCTTATTGATATCGAGCACCACTACATCTATTTCCTGTCCCTTTTTGACAACTTCGCTGGGATGTCGGACTTTCTTTGTCCAGCTCAGATCTGAGATATGAACCAGGCCATCTACTCCTTCTTCCAGTTCCACAAAAGCGCCAAATGGTGTCAGGTTTCGAACCACGCCCCGGTGGGTAGAATCTATAGGGTATTTTTTCTCAATCTCTTCCCACGGATCAGGTGTCAGTTGTTTCAAACCGAGAGAAATTTTTCGGTCATCCGGTTCAATATTCAGGACCACAGCTTTTACTTCATCGCCTTCCTTCAGAACCTGTGCCGGATTTTTGATATGCTGGGACCAGCTCATTTCTGATACATGGATAAGTCCTTCAATTCCTTTTTCAAGCTCCACAAAGGCTCCATAATCTGCCAGACTGACAACACGTCCTTTGACGGTACTTCCAATGGGAAATCGCTCTTCCACATTCTCCCAGGGATGAGGCTGAAGCTGTTTCAGGCCCAGTGAGATTCTCGATTTGTTCTCATCGAAATCCAGAATCATTACATCCAGTTCCTCATCCAGTTTAACGACTTCCGAAGGATGATTTACCCGTCCCCAGGAAAGATCGGTGATATGAAGCAATCCGTCCACACCGCCGAGATCGATAAACACACCGAAATCAGTAATGTTTTTCACCATTCCGCGGCGCACCTGTCCCTTCTCCAGGGTACCCAGGATCTGTGCCCGTTTACTTTCCAGATTCTTCTCGATAATAACCCGACGGGAAACGACAATATTTTTTCGCTGTTCGTTCACTTTCACAATTTTCAGATCCAGTTCCTGGCCAACAAATGCGTCAAAGTCTCGAATCGGTTTTACATCGACCTGTGAACCCGGTAAAAAGGCATCTACACCGCCCAGATCCACCACAAATCCGCCTTTAATACGGCGTACAATACGTCCCTGAATAACTTCGTCTTTCTGATGTTTATCAATAAGGTTTTCCCATGTTCTCAGAAAATATACTTTCCGTCGGGACAATAGGAGCTGTCCTTCCATATCTTCCGGATTTTCCAGGAATACCTCTATTTCATCCCCAACTTTAATATTATCCAGATCTATAAATTCCTCCTTGGGGATCATACCTTCGGATTTGAATCCAACATCCACAATAACATCTTTATCCGTTACGGCGACAACCGTTCCTTTAATAATATCACCCTCATGTACTCTATCAAAACTCTTCTCATAAAGCTTCATCAATTCTGGATCAATTTCAGGCGATTCATCCACCAGTACATCCGGAGCATCATCGGGTGAAAAAACCTGACCAGGCTTAAAACTCTCTTTGGTTTCCATTTCCTCGGACTGTTTCTGATCCATCTCCGCGGGAACTTCCTGGGTTTGTTTTTTTGTTTCATCTGACATTAAAAAATTCCTCCTTTTCAAAAGATTTCCCTGTTAAGGGATCAAGCAAACGCCAAATTTAAAGGGAGAAAATAAATATTCAAAACATTTTTTGAATTATCCATATCTCTCCTGTCCGAAATTTATCTTTTTTAACCTGTTTGATGCACAAACCTTAACACCAATATGCCATGCGATGATCTTTCTGGACGGGTTCCCGGTATCTGACTGCGAGAGAGACACCAGCAAGGGAGTGTATAATCAAAGGATTGCATTTAGTTTTATGCTTAACTAACTTTGAATTTTCAGGCTGATAAAACAATCAAGAAGGTATACATGAAGGCAACTGCCTGTGCACATGCAAATATTGCTCTCATCAAATACTGGGGTAAGCGAGAGGGAAATAAGAATCTTCCGGCTGTAGGATCCATTTCCATCACATTGCGGGAGATGACAACCGTATCGACTGTTTCTTTCAGAGATGAATTAGATACTGATGTCCTGATATTGAATAATAAGGAAGGGGACGAAGGGGAACAGCAGAGGGTAAGTCAGTTTCTGGATCTGATCCGTAAGCGGGCCGATATTTCTCTGAAAGCGATAGTGGAAAGCCGGAATAATTTTCCCACTGGCGCCGGATTAGCCTCCTCCGCGTCTGCATTTGCCAGTCTTGCCCTGGCAGCATCGACGGCATCGGGTTTATCACCGGATTCATCCACTCTATCGGAAATTGCCCGGTACGGTTCCGGATCTGCTGCCCGTTCTATTTTCGGGGGATTTGTCGAGATGAAAAAAGGGGGAAAAGCCGACGGATCAGATTCCATTGCATTACAGCTGGCTAATGAAAACTACTGGGATATTCATGTCCTTATTGCCATTACCTCTGAAAAAAAGAAAGAAATAAGTTCCACTTACGGGATGAAACTGACAGCCGATACTTCGCCTTTTTATCCTGCCTGGGTTGAATCCTCACAGCAGGACCTTGATGAGATGAAGAAGGCCATTGCCTGTAAAGACTTCAGTAAACTGGGTGATCTCAGTGAATTCAGCTGTCTTAAAATGCATGCCACGGCTCTCAGTGCATATCCCGGCCTGCTGTACTGGAACAGCACAACTATCGAGTGCATTCACGCCATACGGCAGATGCGAAAAGAAGGCATTCCCGTCTATTTTACAATCGATGCAGGGCCACAGGTAAAGGCTATTTGCCTGCCGGAAAATATCGAGCATATCTCATCAGTTCTGCAGGCTATTACCGGTGTTAAACGAATCATCAGTACCCCACTGGGGCCGTCGGTTACTCTTCTGGAGAAAGAATAAATGGTAGTGCGTGCCACAGCGCCCGGAAAACTTATTCTGATTGGTGAATATGCCGTATTGGAAGGAGCGCCCGCTATAGTTATGGCAGTGGACCGTTATGCGAAAGTTGAGATTGATAAAAATCCGCTCAAACGGTTCGAGGTTAATTCACCAACCCTGGGGATCAGAAACCTGGAATTCCGCGCAGACAATCTGGGCAAAATCAGTTATCCGCCTGATACTTCTCCCTCTGTAGTGGAAAAACTGAAATTTTTCCGAGCAGTTTTTGAATATTTTTACCGGTATAGCAATAAAATAAAGCCAATCCCTGCTCAGATATTCATGCTGGACACTTCAGAATTTTACCTGAGGGAAAATGGCCCGAAGCTGGGACTTGGTTCCAGTGCGGCACTTACCGTGGGTCTCTTGCGAGGACTGGCAGAACTTTCCGGAACCGACGCCATATCTTTCCATGATCCCCGTCAGTTATTCAGCCTGGCGCAAAGTATACACCACCGCATGCAGGGACAGAAAGGCAGTGGAATTGACATTGCAGCCAGTTGTTACGGAGGTATCCTTCGCTTCCGGAATGTTCCTGACAGGGAGGCCGTTGAAATTCAAAAGATGACTATGCCGGAGGATCTTTTTATTATTCCGGTCTGGAGCGGGACTTCAGCATCAACCCCCCTGATGGTTGAAAAAGTCAGAAAATTCAGGGAAGAGCAATCCCACCATTACTACACCATAATGGAAAAAATGGGCAAAATCAGCACCATAGCCTGCAAATCCCTTAATAATAAAAGCGGCAGGAAGTTCCTGCATCAGCTTCAGTTCTATTTTGAGGCTATGGAAGATCTGGGGAACAAATCCGGAGCAGGCATAATTTCTGAGGAACATCGAATAATTGCCCGGTTGGCAACAGGTGCCGGAGCTGTGTATAAACCTTCGGGTGCTGGAGGTGGTGATCTCGGTTTTGCCGCTACCGATTCTCAATCGATTGCAGAAATCGTTTCCGAGAAATTTTTGCGTTCCGGTTTTCAATTAATTAATTTAAAGGAATCGCCGCATGGTGTTTCCATTCAGATGTGAGATTTAAGCTATCCGAGGAGAATCAAATTGGAAAAATCCCGTATACCTAAATTTTACCAGTATTCCGTTTCAGACCGTTTGCGTATTCTTTTCGATAAAAAAGTGCTGGATGGCGAGGATTATTATAATATGCTCAATTTCAACAACATCCTTACTGCAGATGAAGCAGACAAAATGATTGAGAATGTTATCGGTGTTTTCGGACTTCCCATTGGCCTGGGTTTGAATATGATGGTGAACAAAAAAGAGTATATCATTCCCATGGTAGTTGAAGAACCGTCGATAGTAGCTGCGGTGAGTTCTGCTTCAAAACTGGTCCGTGATGCGGGTGGATTTGTGAGTGAAAGTTCCCCCCCGCTTCTCATCGGTCAGATACAGATCATGGATGTCGAAAATCCCTCCCACGCCAGAAATAAAATAATACAGAACAAGGAAGAGATAATCAATCTGGCCAATAGCCTTCACCCACGCATGCTGGCGAGAAGCGGAGGTGTGCGTGATATCGAAGTCCGAATACTGACTCATTCTTCCCGGAGAGGAGACATGGTAATAGTACACTTGCTGGTGGATACCAAGGATGCCATGGGTGCCAACCTGGTAAACAGCATGTGTGAAGGAGTGGCATCACTACTGGAAAAAATCAGTGGTGGTAAGGTTTTTCTGAGAATATTATCCAATCTGACGGATCGGGCCATTGTAAAGTCTGCCGCTACCATTCCAGCAGATCTTCTTAAAGGACGGGGATTTTCCGGAGAAGAAGTGAGAGATGGCATCATCCTGGCCAATGAGTTCGCCAGCATCGATCCCTATCGGGCGGCTACCCACAACAAGGGAATCATGAACGGCATTGATCCGGTCGCCATTGCCACCGGAAACGACTGGCGTGCTATTGAAGCCGCAGCACATGCTTATGCTGCCCGGGGTGGCACCTACACCGCTTTGACCAATTATCAGAAAAATGAAAAAGGAGATCTGGTTGCCACTATTGAAATTCCGATTAAAGTGGGAACCGTCGGCGGTCCGTTACAATCCAATCCCAGCGTCAAAATCCTGCACAATCTAATGGGAATTGAATCTGCCAGGGAACTGGCAGAAGTAATGGGATCGGTGGGATTGGCACAGAATATGGCGGCGTTGCGGGCTCTGGTTACAGAAGGGATTCAGCGGGGACATATGATGCTTCATGCACGAACCGTTGCCAGCGCTGCCGGCGCAACTGCAGATATTTTCGAAACAGTTGTAGAGAAATTGATCAATGAGGGGGAGATAAAAATCTGGAAGGCCGAAGAAATTGTAAATTCACTGCTTGCCAGCGGTAAAGTGGAGGAACTGGAACATGAGGTGATCGAATACCTGCCTGAATTCGCAACCGCTTACGGCAAGATTATACTGCTTGGAGAACATGCTGTCGTTTATGACAGTCATGCTATTGCAGCACCGGTGCCTCTGGCTATTCAGGCAAAAGTCTGTCCCGGAGAAGATGGCGTATATCTCCTGATTCCCCGCTGGGGAGTTGAGGAAAAGCTTCAAAAAGGAAGTCAGCACAAATATTCTATCTATGCATCGCTCGATCTGATTCTGACCCGATTCGGACTTGAAAATGAGGACATGAAAATCGAGATTCTGCCGCATATTCCGCGTGCTGCGGGATTAGGAGGTTCCGCTGCTCTTGCCGTGGCCATCATTCGTGCGCTGGCACAGTACTACAAATTAGATATTTCCAATGAAGATATTTCCAAACTGGCTTATGAATCGGAAGTAATCGCTCATGGTTCTGCTTCCGGTATCGACAATACCCTCGCCACCTATGGACAATTTACTCTGTACCGTAAAGGAGATCCTCCCTTTATGCAGGATATTCATCCAGACCAGCCCATACCTCTGGTTATAGGTTTAACCGGGGTCGAGAGTCTCACCGCCAAGATGGTGGCCAAAGTTAAGGAAGGAAGGGAACAAAATCCCGCCCTCTACAATAGTATCTTCGATGAAATCAACAATTTGACTCTGAAAGCAGCAAAAGCCATCGAAAATTACCAGCTGAATAAACTCGGTGAGTATATGAATCTAAATCAGGGCTTACTGAATGCACTGCAGGTTTCCAGTCCAGAGCTGGAAGAAATAATTGCCATCGCCAAAAAAAATGGCGCATTAGGAGCGAAACTCACCGGTGCGGGTGGAGGCGGCGCGGCAATTGCTCTCTGCCCCGAAGATCCCGAAAAAGTTTCAAGGGCAATCCGTAAAGCCGGTTATAATACAATGGTTACCCGAATCGGTTAAAAAGGAGAAAATAATAAATGTCTTTCAACAGGAATAGAAAAGTATCATTCGACGATGAAATGCTGGTACTTGTTGACGAACAGGATCATGACATCGGATTTAAGGATAAATTATCATGTCATACCGGAGACGGAATTCTTCACCGTGCTTTTTCTATTTTTATATTTAATGAAAAAGGGCAGGTTCTGATGCAAAAACGAAGCGATAAAAAACAGCTGTGGCCGTTGTACTGGTCTAACAGCTGCTGCAGTCATCCTCGGAAAGGAGAACGGATTGAATCGGCGGCAGCAAGAAGATTGAGGGAAGAACTGGGAATAAACACCGACCTGACGTTTCTGTTCAAGTTTCAATATCAGGCAAACTACCGGGATATCGGTTCTGAAAATGAATTATGTTCAGTATTTATCGGAAAGTCAAATGATCCGGTCAGTGTCAATGAAAATGAGATCGCCGAATGGAACTATCTGGATATCACCACACTGGAGGAAGAGATCAGCGAATTTCCCGATCATTTTACACCGTGGTTCAAAATGGAATGGGAAAAAATGCGGTCTGAATACTGGTCGAAAGTTGAGGATATTTTGGATTTGAAATTTAAGATTTGAGTTATCAGGAGTAAGGCTTATGGAGATTAGGCTAAAGGATAAAGGACAAAGGCTAAAAATTTGTTTTACATTGCTTTAAGAATTTTAAATGTTCAGAGGCATGAAAGCTATTTTATTAAATCTATTTGAAATTATGATATAAAAATGAGATTGGGCAGAGTGTTTAACACAACCAAGAGGAGCTCGTGCTGCAAAAATCCCTCTGCCCTGCTCCTTCAGCCTTGTTCCTTGAGCCTGCACCTTGCTAATATTGCCTACTCCTGAAAGATTGAGAGGTGATACGCGAAACCAGACCGGCCAGAAGTATGAGCCCGATCAGATTTGGGAGAGCCATAAATGCATTGGCGATATCCCCCACATTCCAGACAATATCGAGATATTTGCCCTGAAGATTGGCTCCTATGAAAAGCAGACTTATATATACCAGCCGATAGGGTTTCTTGATTTTTACACCTGCAAAATACTCCAGGCACTGTTCTCCGTAGAAAGACCATCCTATAAGGGTAGTGTATCCAAAAAGAAACGAGGCAATGGCAATAATCCATCCGCCAAATGGTATAACCGTATTGAATGCCTCAGCTGTCAGGGCGGTACTGGATAATCCCCCGGCACTCAGGTTATAGCCGAGATTTTCCGCCATACTCACTACCTTCGGATGCAGAACTGCCACCTCTTCAGGCAAGAGACCTCCTCCGGTAGCGATCATCCGCACTCCTGCAGCTGGCGTCAGCAGATATACACCCGTGACCACAATAGTGAGAGTTGTCATAGTATTTACCACCAGGGTATCGATGAATGTACCTGTCATGGCGATCAGACCATTTTTAGTAGGATCTTTCGACTTTGAAGCACTCTGGGCTATTGCAGCAGAACCCAGGCCCGATTCGTTGGAAAGAACTCCCCTGCTTACTCCCAGGCTGATGGCACGTTGGACGGATGTTCCGATGAATGCACCTCCTGCCGCCTGCAGCGAAAAAGCTGACTTGATAATGATTTCAAACGCTTCACCCACCAGGCTGATGCGGGAAAGCAGGATGAAAAGTGTTCCCCCCATATAGAAAAATATCATGGTGGGAACAAGCCTTTCGGCCACCGCGCCAATTCGTTTTATCCCACCGATGATCACCAGTCCCACCAATATTGTCAACAACAGACCGCTCAGGAGGGCGGGTACACCAAACTGGCTCTTGAATGCCAGGGCCATTGAATTGGACTGGGCCATATTTCCGGTTCCGAAAAGGGCCGCAAAAGCTCCGCATACCGCAAACGCTCCCCCCAGGAATTTGGCGAACCCCTTCATATTCAGACCGTGGCGGATATAGTACATCGGACCTCCCGCCATGGAGCCGTCCGCGGCCCTCTGCCTGAAATGGACACCCAGAAATCCTTCCGCGTATTTTGTGGCCATTCCGAAAAATCCGGAGACCCACATCCAAAATGGTGCTCCCGGCCCCCCTGTCGCAATGGCAGTAGCCACACCGGCAATATTTCCGTTTCCCACAGTCGCCGCCAGAGCCGTCATCAGTGCAGCGAAAGGTGATATATCCCCCTCTTCTTCCTCGTCATGATCCTTGCCACGTGCTCCGAGCAATACCAGTTTCAGGGAGGGAATCAGTTTCCGAATCTGGATAAAGGAAGTGACAACCGTTAATATCACTCCGGTTAACACCAGCAATGCCACCATCCAGTTACCCCACATAAAATCTCTGACAGTAACCGAAAGGGTTAAGAATTTTTCCAGATATTCCGCCATAGCAAATTTCCTTTTCCGAGAATCGAATGACTGGAAGAATGATCGATGTCAGCAATAATTTCATCAAAGATAGAAAGATGCTGTCTCTGCCAGCACTTTCCGCGATTATCTCTGAGTATAAATGCCTAGAATGTCCAGAACAGGTTCAGAAGAATGATAAATATTGTTACCGGGGATATGAACCGTATGACAAATCCCCACAGTGGAGCCCATTTTCTGAAGGAGGGATTGCCGGTGGCCAGCTCTTCCGCGGCATGTTTCGCACCCCATACCCAGCCAACAAAGACAGACAGGAGGAAGGCTCCGAACGCCAGAGAAATATTTCCCCACAGAAAATCCATCAGGGAGAGAAATTCCATCCCCCGGATAATGGGTTTACTGAGCCAGCCCACAGCCCCCTGGGACAGAAGGGA
>JAFGSO010000220.1 GCA_016934605.1 Calditrichota bacterium
AAATTATCAGATTTTTTAAGGCAAAATCAACCCGGATGATTCGGTTATCAGGATTCAAAAATTTTTCCTGGCAGCGCAATTATTACGAACATATTATACGAAATGAGAATGATTTAAATCGCATCAGAAAATATATTATTGAAAATCCATCCCAATGGAATCAGGATAAAAAGAATCCCAATAATATGGATAACGATTAAATGATCGGTAAAACCATATCACATTACCAAATTATAGAAGAACTGGGCCGTGGCGGGATGGGTGTGGTTTACAAGGCCGAAGACAGCAAGCTCAAGCGCACCGTGGCCCTCAAATTCCTTCCCCCGGAACTGACCCGCGATCCGGAAGCCAAGGCACGTTTCATTCGCGAGGCCCAGGCGGCCTCCGCCCTGGAACACCCTAATATCTGTAATATCCATGAGATAGATGAAACTGAAGACGGACAGATGTTCATCGTTATGGCCTGTTATGAGGGGGAAACCCTAAAAGACAAGATTAAGGATGAAGTCCGCCGGGAGAGCGGACCCGCTAAACAGCAAGGATTAAGGATTAAGGAGGCGGTTGATATTGCCATTCAGATTGCAGAGGGATTAAAACGTGCTCACGAGGCAGACATTGTTCATCGGGATATCAAACCGGCCAATATCATCATCACCGATCGGGGTGAAGTGAAAATACTGGATTTCGGTCTGGCCAAGCTGACCGGTCAGGCGCAGTTAACCAAAGACAGTTCTACCCTCGGCACTGCGGTCTACATGTCGCCGGAGCAGTTGAGTGGAAGAGAGGTTGATCAGCGCACAGATATATGGTCGCTGGGAGTGGTCCTTTATGAATTGCTTACCGGACAACTCCCGTTCAGAGGCGAATACGAGCAAGCCCTGGTTTATTCAATTATAAATGATGAGCCCGAATCTGCATTAAGGATTAAACCCGAATTACCCGTGGAATTATATCGAATCCTCGGTAAATCTCTTAAGAAAGATCCTCTGCAGCGTTACCAGAATATAGATGAGCTAAAATCAGATCTGGATGGATTGAATCTTTCCGGAAAATCAGATGATGCTATAGGAAAATCAGAACGACGTAAAGCAGTAAGATTCAGAAAAAAAATAATTTACGGAATAACCGTCTTCTTATTTCTTATCGTTGTCGGAATTGGATATATGTTAATGAACAGCTCCCGGGAGACAGCCCGAGTTATCGACTCCCTGGCAGTACTTCCGCTGGAGAACCTCTCCGGTGATCCCGATCAGGAATATTTCAGTGACGGCATGACTGAAGCATTAATTACTGAATTGTCGAGAATAAAAGCCCTGAAGGTTATTTCCCGAACATCCGTGATGCGGTTTAAAAATACCCAGAAGTCACTTCCGGAAATTGTCCGGCAATTAAATGTGACCGCGGTGGTAGAAGGATCAGTACTGAAAGCGGGAGATGACGTGCGCATTACCGCTCAATTAATTGATGCCCGGGCTGATAAGCATTTATGGGCTGAGAGTTACGAGCGAAATCTCCGTGATATACTCAGTATGCAGAAAGAGGTGGCCAAAGCCATTGCCAGCCAGGTCAAAGCAACTCTCACTCCATCTGAAAGAAGTAGTTTAAACAAGGCGCCTGTAATCAATCCAATTGCTCACGAAGCCTATCTGAAGGGATATTATTTCTATGATAAGATATCAGTGGATGATGCCTGGAAGGCGATTGACTATTTCGACCAGTCCATCAAAATTGAACCGGAATTCGCCCCGGCCTATGCAGGAAAAGCGCTTGCCTATAATACGATTGTTGCATACAATGCACTTCCACCAAAAGAAGGTTGGGCTCTGGTCCGGGAATGGGCCGAAAAAGCATTAAAATTAGATAAAAATAATTCTGAAGCCTTCCTGCAGATAGCCGATGTGAAATTCAATTATGAATGGGACTGGACGGGTGCAGAAACAACCTATCAACAATCCATTCTGCTGAATCCCAATAATGCCCGGGCCTATGACTGGTACGCACTATTTCTGTCGTCAATGGGAAGAAAGGGAGAAGCTCTTAAATTTAGCAAGAAGTCCCTCGAACTGGCTCCTTTAACGATAGGTCCCTATTACAATGGAATCATTATTTGCACAGATGCCGGACTTTTTAAAGAGGCAGACTCTTTATTAAATAAAGTCCGAGAAATATTCCCTCAGCATCCTGTATCTTTTGGCATCGAAGGTTTGAGCTGTCTGGCCAGAGGTCAATATCAGCAGGCTCTTAAACTATTTCAATCGCAGCTAAGCACAGATTTGTCTGCGGGCATGAAAGATCTGGCACGAACCAGAATTGCCTATACATTGGCCCGGATCGGAAATGAACAAGCGGCCAGACAGATGTTAACTGAATTAATCAACAAGTCTCCGGAACATTATATATCTCCGGTTCGGATCGCTCTTGTATATCTGGCTCTTGGTGAAAAAGATCAGATGTATATATGGCTGGACAAAGCATATGCTGAACGCTGTGACAATTTACCGTGGTTAATCAAGAGTTCTTTTCTTTTCCGTGAAATACATTCGGATCATCGTTATCAAGATTTACTTAAAAAAATGAAACTGGACAAATGATCGGCCAAATAATATCACACTATAAAATCATTGAAAAACTCGGCGAAGGCGGAATGGGGGAAGTCTATCTGGCGGAAGATCTGAAGCTGGAACGACAAGTTGCCATCAAATTCCTGCCCCAGCATCTCACTCAAGATAAAGAAAATGTAGAACGTTTCCAGCGCGAAGCCAAAGCCGCTGCCGCCCTGAATCACCCCAATATCGTCACTATATATGAAATTGCTGATGAAGACAACCAAACCTTCATCGTTATGGAATATGTTGATGGTCAATCCTTAAGGACAAAAATTGATAAAGGTTTTTCAGGTTTAGATGAAATACTTGATATTACAAACCAGATTTGTGAGGGATTATCAGAAGCTCATAAAGCTGATATTGTCCATAGGGATATTAAACCGGAAAATATTTTAATAGACAAAAGTAGCCGTGTCAAAATCCTGGATTTTGGTTTAGCCAAGCTAAAAGGGGTCAGCAAGCTGACCAAGGAAACGTCGACATTGGGTACAATTCACTACATGTCACCGGAGCAGATACAGGGTAAAGAAGTTGACCACAGGTCAGATATCTGGTCATTAGGTGTTGTATTGTATGAAATGTTGACCAGAGAATTACCTTTTACAGGTGATTATGAGCAGGCTGTAATCTATGCGATAGTAAACCAAGAACCAGTTCCATTGTCAGCAGTATATCCTTACTCATCTGATGAACTAAATACCCTTTTAAAGAAACTGCTTGAAAAAAATCCTTCTGATCGTTGTCAAGGAATAGATGAGTTCTTTAGAACGATTGATTCAATCCAAAAGAGACATAAAACCGAAAAGGCGAAGGGGGCAACAGCCAGATTAAAGACTTCACTAAAAATGAAATATATTTTTTACCTTGCTATCTTCGTAATGGTAATATTATTGATTCTGTCTGGTTTCAATTTATTTGGACCATCCGGCAAAAGTATTCATTCGATTGCCGTTCTCCCACTGGAAAATCTTTCAGGAGATCCGGAACAGGAGTATTTTGTAGACGGCATGACTGAAGCGTTAATTACAAGCCTGTCCAAAATCGGCACTTTTAAGGTCATTTCCCGTACCTCTTCCATGCGATACAAGGTGAAAAATAAACCTTTGCCAGATATCGCAAGGGAATTAAATGCAGATGCTGTTGTTGAAGGAACAGTACTACGTGTGGGCGACCGGGTCCGTATCACAACCCAATTGATTGAGGCGGCCACCGATCAACATATTTGGGCAGAAAGTTATGAGCGGGATCTTGGTGATATTTTTTCTTTACAGAGTGATGTATCAAGAGCAATTGCGCAACAGATCAGATCTAAATTTAACGAGACAGAAAAAAAGTCGTCAATAGGTAATCGTGAAGTTGACCCAAAGGCTTATGAGTTTTACCTGCGCGGCCGTTTTTTCTTAAACAAATATACAAAACAGGGATTCATCCAGGCATTCGACTACTTCCAAAAAGCAATAGAAAAGGAACCCTATTTTGCACTGGCATATATCGGACTGGCAGAAACATATATTTCTTCCGAAGATATTGGTATGAAAAGACCCAAAGAAGCGTATCCACTTGCCAGAGAAGCTGTGAAAAAAGCGATTGATATTGACGATCAACTTGCTGAAGCACATACCATTCTTGCTCAGATTAGGTTTTTTTACGAATGGGATTGGTCGGGTACCGAAAGTGAAATAAAGCGGGCCATCGATCTCAATCCCAGTTACTCTGCAGCATATACAATCTACAGCCAACTATTGAGAGTGCAGAGAAAAAAGACTCAGCAATTAGAAGCTATTCAGCGAGCCTGGGAATTGGATCCACTTGGTCTTTATGTTAATGTTGTTTTAGGAACAGCTTTATTCAACACGGGTGCTTACGACCAGGCGATTGAACAATTCAGCAAAACACTTGATCTGGATCCTGATTTTGCCGTGGCATATTGGGGTCTCGGAGTTTCATATGAGGCAAAAGGATTGATTGCAGAGGCAATCGCTGCTTTTCAAAAAGCGATTGATCTTTCTCCGGGCGATGTTCATAATTACGCTGATCTCGCACATGCATATGCCTTGGCAGGAAAAAGAAACAATGCCTTACAGATTTTGAATGAATTGAGACAAGGTGCACAAACAACCTATGTCCCGGCATTTGTTATCGCTCGAATATACGAAGGCCTTGGTGATAAAGAGGCTGCATTTGAATGGCTGGATAAAGCCTATGAAGAACGCTCCAGCTGGATTCCCTTTGTAGAGGCGATGCACTATTTCGATTCTCTCAGTGGAGATGCGAGGTTTATTGCCTTACTTAAAAAAATTGGTCTGCAATGATGATCGATCAGAGAATATCACACTACAGAATCCTTGAAAAACTCGGCGAAGGCGGAATGGGGGAAGTCTATCTGGCTGAAGACCTGAAGCT
>JAFGSO010000221.1 GCA_016934605.1 Calditrichota bacterium
GATCGGCGTATGGCGCGCCCGTAAGCCCGGAATTCCTCACCCAGCCTGATCGGAACGGCATCCTGAAGATGGGTTCGTCCCGATTTTACAACCGGATAAAATTCCCGGCCTTTTTCTTCAAATGATTCTGCCAGCTGAAGAAGTACCGGTTTTAATTCCTTCCACAAATCCAGTGCAGCCAGGTGAATGGCCGTTGGAAAAGTATCGTTGGTGGATTGTCCCATGTTCACATGGTCGTTGGGATGAATTAGCTGATAATCGCCTTTCATTTCTCCCATAATTTCCAGAGCCCGGTTTGTGATCACCTCATTCATATTCATATTGAAACTGGTGCCGGCTCCAGCCTGAAATACATCCACCACGAACTGGCCGTCATATTTCCCCTGCCGGACTTCCTCCGCTGCCTGAGCCATGGCGCCGGCCGGACGTTTCTCCAGCAGTCCCAGTTTATGATTCACCCGGCAAGCTGCCAGTTTTATGCTGGCATATGCCTTAATGAAAGCCCTGTCCTCACGGAGTCCGCTGACCGGAAAATTCTCCACTGCCCGGGCTGTCTGTATTCCAAAATATGCTTCCTCTGGTATTTCTCTGGTTCCCAGTGAATCTTTCTCTGTTCTGGATTTTTTTATCGGCATAGACAACTCCCTGACTTTGGTGATGTAAAAAGATGTATTATAAATAATAAAACAGGAAGAACTTTTAAAAACAAGAAATAATTGGGAAGATCAGGTCGGGATATAAAAAAAGCAGGCCATCCGCTGTGGCTGGCCTGCTTACATTTATCTATGATTGTATGTTTTAATAGGCAACACCGGACAATGAATATTCAAGATTTCCATTCGGTCCGGAAGTTGATATTTTAACGCTGACGGGATTCACTTTATTTGAATCAGGGTTGGCATCAACCAGAGAAAATGAAAAATTTGTCCAGGAGGGACTTTGAGTATCCGGTAATGTCTGGTTGGTATTACCGACGGCTTCCACCTCTCCTTTTTCCACCGAAACATTAATAGATGTACCACCGGCCAGGGGATTATTATTTTGATCAGACACTGTATAGAAAAATGTCTGACTTCCGGTGTGTGGAACATTTATAGCCGTGGGAGAAACCGATATTTGAGGAATACCGGAAAATAAAACCAGCGCATAGGCTTCAATCTGATCATTATTTTCATCTGCAGTTCTGGCTGTTACGGTAGCAAATCCGGCACCCAGCAGGGGATGGAACGGTTTTGGCGAAGCTGAAATCAGATTTACCGTTGCCTGTCCCTGTGAATTTGTCAGAGCCGAACCTTCAATCAAACCACCATCTGTGGTAAAATAGACTGCCGTTTCCGGTCTTACCGGATTTCCATACCTGTCGCCAACATAGGCGGTCACCTTGTCAGTAAGTCCGTAAATATTATATCCCGGAAAATTGAGTTTTTCCACTGCCAGACTGAAATGAATTGAATCCGGTAGGCCTCCGTGGATAGTAATTGCCACCGGTCTGGAGCGAAGAATCTGGGTACCCACAGTTACTTCAGCTATCAATTGAATAACCCCCGAACTGTCTCCACTGAAGAGATAAGTCTTGGCCACTCCGTTGCTGACCGTCATAGCACTTATCGGAGAGATAAATTCACCACCCCCCGGTGACGAACCGAGTAGGAAGTTTACCCGTACACTGTTGCTCATATCCACCGGGATGCCGGCAGAATCCTGTACTTGAAAGGAAATCTCGGATACTTCCGGAGCGCCGCTCTCTCTGACACCGATAGAAGCAGGATCCACACCCATCAACACAATACTGGCCGCCGATCCGCTGGGTAATGGTGTACTGGAAGTTGGTTTTAGTTGCAAAGCAAGATTAGTGACAGTGTTCCCCGGGGTAGCCAGGGTAGATATGGTATCTGACACAAAACTTTCCTTAAATGCCCGCAACTGCACTTCAACGGCTTCATCAATTTCAATTTCGAGATTAAAGAATCCGGCGGCATCGGTAAATCCGGCAATTTGTGGAAATTCTAAAACAATCACCGCCGCATTGGATATTGGTACCAGAGTTTCTGCATTAACTACCTGTCCGCTAAGCACGGCTAAATTTTCATCATTTTCAGTAGGAGAATCGCAATTCCAGAAAACGGCGAATACAATCAGAACTGAAATACCAATATATGTCAATTTATTCATATCGTATCTCCATAACCTTATTATTTATATACCTGTTTTTTGTAATTTTCCAACCGCCGTTTCATCGCATTATTATATGATCTGAGGAGATCGTTCTTACGTTGGAAACGAGATTCATATCTATCTGAAAGACTGGGAAGAAGATCGGCCTTCAGCAGAATCAGAAGTTCTTTTCTGGTAATTTGATGAGATTCATAACCGAATACGTAACGCAGTCCGAAAAACCACCAGGGTAGATCCTTCAGGAACGGAACACCTTCACGGCTATTTCCTGATTCATCCACATACAGACCACCGATGATGGTTTCTTCTCCATCCAGTAGCAGGACTTCGGTTTCTGCCTGGGTTTTTAATATTTCCAAACCGACCTCACCTGTCTGTGAACTGCTCCGTTCAACTCTCAATCTCAGGACAATAAAATCGATGGAATCGCGTTGCATAATGAAGGGTTCAACCGTCATGATGGAACCGGTGGATATAAACTGAGTAACGGTATTGCCGGCAAAATCCTGCAGGGTTACGGACACATCGGAACCTACCTGAATCCGCCCCTTTCCGGCAGATTTTACAGTTACCTGCGGACTGGCGACAATTTCACCCAGGTTATCTGATTCCAGAGCTTTGAAAGTTGCCAGAATATCTGCAAAATCCAAGTCAGGTGATGCCTCAACCTGGAAGAGACTGGGTTTATTATCTGACGCGGTCAGGCTGGCAGTCGTATTCACATCCAGGTCGCGAAAAATACTCCAGCTCATCCCTGCTTCCCGAAGTTTCGATATATTGGTTTCGAAAAACACAACATTCAGGATCACTTCGCGGTTGTCAAATTCCAGCATATATTTTCTCTGTTCGGCAGTTAAATTATCACCTCCTGTGGCATCTTTCATGGAACGTATTTGAATATAATCTTCAAATTCATCGTACCAGAGTTCGTGAAGCCGGAGAATTAACTCAAAGGCATCCAGCCAGTGCATTTTATCAATATCTTCTCCGATGGGGAAATTCCGTCCTTCCGGATCGACAATCAGCTTTCCGAGGTATTTCTTGCTGAGATCATTGAAAAGATCCAGCGCCTGTTGAAATGTCATAGTCCGTGAAAGTGAGACGATTTCTTCCGGTGCCTTATATACATTTCGCAGCTCCTTTATCTGCCGGCGATTCTGAGCAAGAAGGACTTGAGATCCAATCAGGATCGCTAAAAAGACCGAGATACAAATTTTTCTGTTCATAATACCCTTTTCCGCTTTTATTATGGCTTGGTTTCTTCACCGAATCGTATATGAAGTGAAAATTCTTCCACAATTCCGCCCTTGTTCAGGATAAAATTTGCTTCATTGTTCGCTTCATTAATTGTTTTCAAATATCCGAGGTACACCTTATCACCTTCTTTCAGTTCATGAATAATACCTTCGGCATCTGCAATAAAAACTTTATCTTTTACAATTGCTTTCAGATCAGCCCTTTCTACTTCCGGCAGATTATCAACATTATCCGGTAAATCCTGATAAACATACGGATAGAACGGATTACTGGCCCTGGGCACTCTCACGCTTGCCAGAGTTCTTTTTATGGGAGGCAGATCGGGAACCTCGGCAAATAGTGCCCAGATTTCCATCTCGAACGGGATTATCACCTGATATCTTTTCGTTTCTTTGTCCTTATTCTCCACCATATGAAGATTCAAATTCTCAATCCTGTAGAAATATGGCCCCTTTTCCAGATAGGTTATAAATTCATAGATCTTATGAAACGGACCTTCGCCCTTGATGTTGTAAATATTATAGGAATAACGCCCTTTCTTTTCAGTACCCTGGAAAAGCATGTCAAAATCCAGCATTCCACTGTATTTCAGGATGGAAATCAGATAGCGGTAAGATTCAGAAGGTGTGACTGCAGGTACCACCCTTTTATTCAGATTGGCCAGACGCTGCTGTTTTTCACTGATAACTTTATCAATATTCTGATATTCCTCTTCAACACCGGCAAGATTTGAAATCTGATTCTTCATGTTGGCAATTTGTTTTTCAAGCTGGGTAATCTTTTTAGGATAATAATATCCAACTATATAGGCTCCCACGGCCACAAGCAGGAAACATAGAGATCCCAGTACAATAATATTTCTGAGTTTATAAGACACTTTCTGTCTCCTTTATTTATTCAGTTGGCAACTGCGAATTCATTTCAAACTGGTAGACCGTCCGTTCGCGTATCTTCTGAACCAGAACACTGTTCAGATCTCCGCTGCTCATGGCATTGGACAACAACGGAATACGATCCTTATACACTGAGTATCCTTTCAAAAGGACATCATTTTCTTTACCTTTTATGACATCGGTAATCCAGATCCGTCCCACCTTGTCCTGGTTTTGAGATAGTTTGTACAGAAATTTATTCCATCTCTCGATTCCAACGGACATCTCATCGACTACTCCAAACGCTTTCTGATAATTATCCAGTACTTTTCGTTTTTCAATCAGTTTGGCTTCAATATCCTGCAGATAATTTAATTCCTGCTGGACAGTCTCCTGCTGACTCAGCAGCTCAGTAAGTTGTGTCCGCTGTTCAATCACTTTTACAGTGGTCAGAAAGCTCACAGCCGGCAGTGCGAAAAGCAGCAGCCACCCGATAAGTCCAAGTTTGAACCGCTTCTGACTCTCCCGGAAGGTGTGGGGAAGCAGGTCTACATCGTATTTAAAGGGTTCCTTATCGGCAGCTGTTCGCCAGGCTGAACCGATAGCTACCGCATATTTGGAAATATCGATCTCTTCATCCTCTACATCCAGATTGGGGAGTTTCAGATAATCGATGGCAATATCTTCGGAGAGTTTCTCCTGCAGAAATTCTTTCAGATTTACCTGATAAGCTTCTCCGGTGAGGATAATATTCTGAACCTGCGGCAGATTCAGATTGTCCTGTTCCAGCAGAATTCGGCTGTAAATGGTATGGGTGATATTCTCCGAATCTAGTCCGGCACCGATAATGTAAGAAATATTGTATATTTCATGTCCCTGAAGGAATGTGAGCCGGCTGTATTCATTACCCAGATAAACAATAATCGTCAGGTCCTGTTCATTGAAAAAATAATTGGCATTCACCAGATTCACCAGTGCCGTCTCAGCACTTTCCACAAAAGAAATTTTAGGAAGAACCTTACGGTTTTCGCTCTGCAGATACTGGAGTGAATTAATAACATTCACTTCACTCTCGCGTACGATGGCCATCAATCTGCCATCGCCCAGTTTGGTGTTATAGATGGCATCGGGTGTATGCATTTCCAGGGCGTTCCTTTCCCTCGATACTTCCTCGATCACCCGTTTCTTCAGTTTTTCGCCCTGAAGTCCCCAGTCGGTACCAAAATACATGTAATATATCTGGGGTTCTGATATGGCAATGCCCATCTGGAATTTATTGGAGGGATACTGAAAAAGTACGCGCTGGAGAACTTCAATATTATCATAATTGCCGACATCTTTCTCGGTAATCGAAAAAGTTTCGTCCGGCATATCTCCTGAACCATTGCCTCCGTTCATTGCATCGGACAGATCGGCAATATCCTCAGCTCCGCCATCCGAGAATATCTCTTTCTGCACGTGTACGGTTTCCATGGTTTTGGACATTTTAACCATCTGTCCGTCTACCAGCTTCAGCTGGTTCCCCTGCTTGGCCAGACAGACCACATGAAGGTAATGACCTTCCACAAACAGGCCAACTGCCATTTTTCCGGAAAATTCCTTATATTTCGCCATGATAAATCCCTGTGTTTATATCATTTTTAATAATTGTTGAATTCGTCGTTTATTATTGGAATAATTGACCGCCGTATCCATTGAAATTTTGCGTTCCATATAGAGTTTAGCCAGATCCTGCTCGATGGTATTCATTCCCCACTGACCGCCTTCACTGATCATCTGATAAATTTCGTTGGTGTTGTTATTCTTGATGGCAGCCCGGATGGAGGGAGTCATCACCATAACCTCTTTGGCCAGAGTTCGACCTCCCGCCAGGGTCGGAACCAGTTTCTGAGACATCACTACCCGAAGCACATCTGCCAGTCGGCTACGGACACGCTCCTGTTCGATAGTCGGAACTTCTGCAATAATACGGTCGATACTTTCCACCGCAGAGGAAGTATGCAGGGTTGAAAAAACTTTATGACCGGAGTCTGCAACTTCCAGAGCGGCCATGATGGTATCGGGGTCGCGCATCTCACCGATGATGATAATATCGGGGTCCTGACGCAAGGCCTCGATGGTCCCCTGCTTAAAAGAGACCGTATCCCTGCCTACTTCGCGATGACGGATAATACACCGTTTCGGGGTATGCACGAACTCCACCGGTGAGGCGATAATGATAATATGGGCATCTATAGTCTGATTATTCAAATCTACAATAGCGTCGAGAGTCGTGCTCTTTCCGGAACCGGTGATTCCGGTTACCAGCACCAACCCCTCTTTGGTATATTGCAGATGAAGATTTTTCGCCACATGGGGATGGAATCCGAAACTGTCGAATTTTCTGGTTCTGGTTTCAATAGCACGCATATTAAGTGAAAGGGCGTTCAGATCGAAAGCCACATTCGTACGATTTCGATATATCTGTCCGTCCTCCCCCTTGAATGTATAGGAAAAATC